>JBEKRJ010000437.1:0-4865 GCA_049518835.1 Solirubrobacteraceae bacterium | reverse complement strand
AGGGTCAAGGCGACGAGCCCCATGACCTGACCGAAAACGGCCCTTGCGGGATCGCGCGTCGCGACGGAAGCGCCACCGGCTAGCTGGGTCGAATAGGGACCGACCTGGGCCGAGCCAGGCTCGGGGGCATGAAGGCTCACGATGCTGCTCCTTACGTGTCGGGTCTGCGCATGTCTGGGATCCCGGTTACCTTCGCGGTTTGCGCTGCAACTCGCGCCCGTATGGACCCTGGTCGCTGCCCTGGACTTAGTTTAGGGCCCGCGCTGAGGCTGGCGAGCCGATGCCAGGGTGACGACCACGGGCGAGCCGGTAGCGATCGCGCGGCGTCCGTGTCAGCCTGTTGGGGGTGTGAGGATCACGGCGTTCGTGAATGAGCGGTCGGTAAAAGCAGGCCACGACGCCGCCAACGGCCCTGGCGGCGACCCTCGACCTCCGTTCGGCGGTTGGTTCAAGCGTCCGCGGCCGCGGGTGGGGAAGCATTCGGATCCCGGGCTCGAGCTTGGCGTGGCCAGCGGGCTGGCGGCGCTGAGCCTCGATGCGTTGACGAGCGTCGCCTACGGCCCTGAGGCGATGATCGTGATCCTGATCTTGGCGGGCAGCGCAGGCCTGCGCTGGACGGTGCCGCTGACGCTCGTGATCGTCTCGATCCTCGTGATCCTGGTGTTCTCCTACACGCAGGTGATCTCGGCGCACCCCGAGGGAGGCGGGTCGTATGCCGTGGCCAAGGAGGACCTGGGTCGGTGGGCATCGCTGCTGGGGGCGGCGTCACTCGTCGTCGACTACGTGTTGACCGTCGCCGTGAGCCTCGCGGCGGGGGCCGCGAGCTTGGGCAGCGTGTTCCCCTCGCTGGCTCATCATTTGTTGTTCGTGTCGCTCGTCTCGCTCGCGATCTTGACGACGGTCAACATGTTCGGGATCGGCGAGTCCGCGAGGCTTCTGATGGTGCCGGCGGCGCTGTTTGTGATCAGCGTGCTCGCCGTCCTCGTGGTCGGTCCGTTTCATTCCAAGCCCGTGGCGGTGATCGGATCGTCCTTGGGCCCGATCGTCGCCACCAAGGCCCTCGGGCTGCTGTTGTTGCTCAAGGCGTTCGCCAACGGTTGCACGGCGATCACCGGGGTCGAGGCGATCGCCAATGGCGTGCCGGCGTTTCGCCGGCCGCGAGTGCGTAACGCTCAGGGCACGGAGGTGTCGCTGGGGCTGCTGCTGCTGGTGATGCTCGTGGGCCTCGCGGTCCTGATCCGCGCCCATGGGGTGCTGCCGCGGGCGAACGTGACGATCCTCGCGCAACTGACGGCGGGCGCGTTCGGCAAGGGCGCCGTCTTCTACGTTTCGAACCTGTCGGTCGCGCTGGCGCTGGGGCTGGCGGCGAATACGAGCTTTGGCGGCCTGCCGGTGCTGATGAGCCTGTTGGCCAAGGACAATCGGCTCCCGCACATCTTCTATCTGCGCGCCGAGCGGCCGATCTACCGCAGCGGCATCGTGGCGCTGGCGCTGGCTGCGGCTCTGCTGCTGGTCGTGGTCGACGCTCGGACTGCCCGGCTGATCCCGCTGTTCACAATCGGGGTGTTCATCGGGTTCACGCTCAGCCAGCTCGGGCTGGTCCGGCATTGGCTGGGCACGCGGCCGGCGCATTGGCGCGCGCGCGTGGCGATCAACGCGCTCGGCGCGGCACTGACTGGGATGGCTGTCGCCGTCGCATTGTTGACGAAGTTCCTCGCCGGCGCCTGGGTCGTCGCGATCGCGATCCCGCTGCTGATCGTGACTTTCGCGCGGATCGAGAGCTACTACGGGGAAGTCGCTGCCCAGCTGCACATCGGCGAGGACCCGCCGCCGCCGCGCAGACGAACGAGCGTCGTTGTCGTCCCGATCTCCGATGTCGATCTCTTGACCGAACGGGCCCTCAGCGCAGCGCTCTCGATGGGCGACACGGTCGTCGCGGTATCCGTCGCCGGGGATGAGGCGGAGCGCGCCAAAATCACGCGCGCATGGGAACGCTGGGCGCCCGGGGTCCCCCTCGAGGTCCTGCTCGACCCACGTCGCTCGCTAATCAGAAGCGTTCTCAGGTACATCCACAGCATCGACCGTCAGGCCGCGACGACCACCGTGCTGATCCCGGAGGTCGTGCCACGCAAGCGGCGCCACGAGATCCTCCACAACCAGCGCGGACGGCTGCTGGCCAATGCGCTGCGAGCCAGGACCGACGCGGCGGTGACGACCTTGCCGTTCCGTCTCGATGACTGAGGCCCGGTTGACAGCCTGGCCTGGCTGCAAAACACGCCGATTAGTCGAGTTTCTCGTCCAGGCCCTGGCCGCTGTCAGCCCCTGGCGGACTGCGGATTGCCGGAATTCGCCTGAGAGGCGGAGATGAGGCGCAGGCTGATCGGCAGCGCGCTGAGTCGCATCTCGGTCGCGAGGGATCGGGCCGAGGCTTTCGTGAGACCAGCGTCGATCGCGCCGCCTCGGGCGGCGGGGATCCCGTCGGGGTACTGCTTGAAGCCGATCGACGGAACCGTGATCAGCTTGTTGTCGAGCGCGACCGCGAAGTGCAGGTTCAGTGTCATCCCGCGCGTGCTGACGGTCGAGCCGCGACGGGCGATCTCCGCGGTGACGCTGGAGAACTCCTTCGCACCCGTCGAGGTGAACCCGAACGCGACATCCGGGGCGCCGGTCGCGTCGGTGCTCTGCCGCGGGTTGGTGATGTCCTCGCCGGTGAGCGCGACGTCGTCCTTGAGCACGTAGAACTGTGCCGCGGCGCTCGTGAAGCTCGTCTGCTGCGATGCGCTCAGGTCCGTGGCTTGCAGCACGACCCACCCCTGCGCCACCGTCAGCACCTGGCCCTGTGAGGCGGCCACGCCGGCGGGCAGCCCCGAAAGCAGGCTCTGAATGGTGGCGCCGGGGCCTGACAGCAGGCAGTGCTCGCCGGCGACCGGCGTCGTGCCGTTCGCCCTCGCTGCCGCGATGCACGCCGCGCTGCCGGGCGCGCCGAACATGTAGTACTGCGGGCCCAGGCGCGACAAGTGCGTGCTGAACGGCGCCGGCGTCTGCTTGGCTGCCAAGCTGACGGCCTGGTAGAGGTTCGCGCTGCCGACATTCGGGTTGCCCGGCGCCAGCGTTCCAGAGCCCTGGCTGATCTCGATCGCGGTCGGGTCCTGAATCCGAAGCTGGCTGGCGACGGTCTTGCCGTTGGGCGTGATGACGTTTGCCTCCCAGTCATAGAACGCGAGCTGCGCCGTTTGCCCGAGTTCCCGCTCAGCTCGCGCGACGTTCGTAAAGCCTGGTAGCTGGACTGTGATCTCGTTGCCCGTCGAGGCGCGGAACGAGGCCGCATGGATCCCGAGCGCGTCAGCCCGCTCGCGCATCACATCGATCGCGTGGGCCACCGTCGCTCGTGTCACCACGCGTGTTTGCGGCGTCGGCTCAGCCTGATAGACGAGCTCGATCCTACGGCCGGCACCCAAGCCCGGTGAGCTGGACCCGCGAACACTGAGAAACACGACAGCGATCGCCACGACCACCACTGCACTGAGCGCCGGTACAAGGATCTCGATGCGCAGGCCCCACCGTGACCTGCGCGGCACGCTTGCTTCCACGCGACGCACGAATTGCCGCTCGATCCGCTCAAAGTAATCGCTCACCGTTCACCCTCCGTCAGTTCGTCTCGCAGCCGCCTGAGCCCGCGGCTGACTTGCTGGCGCACGACCAGCTCGGAGCACTCCAGCTCGCGCGCGATTTCGGCATAGCCACGTCCCTCCAGCACCCTCGAGCGAAGGGCAAGACGCTGCCGTTTGGGAAGCCGATCCATGAGCGCGAGCGCGTGCGCGCCAGCGCTCGCGAGCTCGTCGACCCGGGCGAGGTCGGCATCGTCGAGCACCTCGGGTGCCAACGCCAGACGGCGCCGCGCCCGGTCCTCGACGCGCCCGCGACGGCGGCTCTCACGCAGCTTGTTCTGAGCGATCCCGCGCACCCAGGGAACGGCAGAACCAGCACCCCGCGCCCGGAAGCGAGCCGCGACCAGGAAAATCGCCGCGAACACCTCGGCCGCGAGATCCGCGGACGCCTCTCGATCACCCGTCTCATGAACGAGATACGCGACCACGGCGGGAAGGTGGCGACGGTAAAACGCCGCGAACGCCGCACCATTCCCCGCGGCAACGGCCGCGAGCAGCTCGCCATCCGTTCGCTCCTGATCCACTGCCATCTCAAACACTAACTTTGCGCGAGGACCTCCGCGTGTGACAGCCGGCCTACGGTCGTCGGCGTCGGGCCTCTGCTTGGAACTCGTGCTCCGCCAGCACCTCGACGCGCCCGAGCTCGTGCTCGCATTCGCGCGCAAGGCTGACGAAGTCAGCCTCGATTGCTTGGCCTGCTGCTTCGGCACCGCTTTGCGCGGCTGTCAGCTCGCGTTGAAGGGTGCGCTCGAAGGCGACGAGCCGGCTGAGGCGCGGAATCTTGAAGGTCATGCCCGCAACACATGCGGCGAGGGCAACTGCAAGAAAGCATGCCGCACCGAACGTGGTCGCCCAGTTTGCGGTCGTCAGATCGAGTAGCTGTCCAGCTGGAGCGATCGCGTAGCCGGTGACCGCGGAGACGGCGAACAGCATGCAACCGAGCAGGTTTACGGGCGGCTCCCACCAGCCCGCCGCGCGGCGCAAAGGACGCCATCCCGCGCGCGGGACTGACGAGTACAGCAGCACGCCGGAGGCGAGGAAGCAGACGGAGCCGAGCGCGTCTGGAGTCCACACCAGCGCGTTGGACGACGCACGCGAGATCGCCTCGGCCGTCATGAAATTGAAGAACAGCGTACCGACCGCTTGAATCCACGCCGCGCGCCACGCGAGCAACCCGGCGCGGTGCACGAGGCGCTC
>JBEKRJ010000436.1:0-4866 GCA_049518835.1 Solirubrobacteraceae bacterium | reverse complement strand
GTGGCTGGGCGTGGCTGGCGCCGCCGGCTCGCCCCGATATTGCTGGTGGCAAGTGAGGGCGAGCCGGTGGCGCCAGGCGCGTCCAGACGCCGTCAAAACTCCCAATAATTCCTCCGCGGGCCGTTAGCCCTGATCGGCGGCGCGCAACCGGCGTCGCGGTGGCGTGTCGTCGTCCTCCTGCAGCTGCAGCTGGGCCACGTGCACACTCCGGGCGCTGACCGTCACTTGCTCGAGCTCGGGGAGCTCGCGCCCACCGCCGACGCCGTGGTCGGCGAACCGCCGCGCTCCCGGCAGCACTCTCGCCTCGTAGGAGCCAACCGTGTCGTTGTAGGCGCGGACGGCGCTGTTGAGCCTGGTCCCGAGCGTCGCGAGCAGGCCCGAGAGCTTGACGAGCCTGGCGTGCAGCTCGCGTCCGAGCTCCGAGATCGCCCGCGCGGACTCCGCGACGCGCTCCTGCTGCCAGCCGTATCCGACCGCGCGCAGCATCGCCAGCAGCGTCGTCGGCGTTGCGATCAGCACGCGGCGGGCCATCGCATCCTCGATCAGCGCCGGATCGGCTTCGAGTGCGGCGCCGTACAGGTGCTCGCCCGGCAGGAACATCACGACGAAGTCCGGCGCGGACTCGAGCTCCGCCCAATACGCCTTGTCGGCGAGCAGCTTGACGTGCTTGCGCAGCAGCCGACCGTGATCTCGCAGGTGGCGCTGGCGCTCCTCCTCGTCGCGCGCCTGATACGCGTCGAGCACCCCTTGCAGCGGCGCCTTCGCGTCGATCACGACGTGCTTGTCACCGGGCAGCTTGACGATCACGTCGGGCCGCAGCGACTGCTCTTCGCTGCCGAGCGACGACTGCTCGGCAAAGTCGCAGTGCCTGAGCATGCCGGCCATCTCGACCACGTTGCGCAGCTGCATCTGGCCCCATTGACCGCGGGCGTTGGGCTTGCGCAGCGCAGTTACGAGCGCGCCGGTCTCGCTGCGCAGCCGCTCGCCGGTCTCGCTCAGTGACCGCAGCTGCGCGTCGAGGCGTCCGCGCGACTCACGGCGCTCGCGATCGAGCGCCAGCAGCTGCGCGTCGACGCGCGAGAGCTGGTCCTTGAGCGGCGCGACCAGCTGCTCGACTGCCTGCTGGCGCTTATCCAGGTCGCCCTTGACCTCCGTCTGGGCGACCTGCAGCTGGCTGCGAGCCATTTGCGTCAGCTGGGACAGGCTCGCCTGCAGCGCCTCGGCGCTGAGCGCCTTGAACGAGCTCGACAGCCGTTCCTGGGCGTCGTTGACAGCCGCCAGCCGCTCCTCGCCACGGGCGCGTTCGTGAGCGAGCTCTGCTTGGGCTCGCGCGCGCTCGTGCTCGAGCTCTGACTGTGTGCGCACCAGTTCGCGGTCGAGCTCGGCGCGGGCGCGTTCGACCTCGCCGGCGCGCGCGGCGGCAACGGCGCCGGCGCGCAGCCGCGGCCGGAGTGCCAGCAGCGCCGCGGCGGCGCCTGCGAGCAGTCCGATGAAAAGCCAGATTGCGTCCATCGCCTTGCCAGCATGGCGTGGGGGGCGGACGGAAACGGTCGGTAAGCCCCGTCGGACGGGTTGATCACGGGGGGAAGTCCGATCTTGCGCCTCGAGCAGAGACGCAGGCGCAACAATCGTTGCGATGCAGCGACGTTTGGTCCGCCGGCGAGTCGTCGTGTACGGACGCGTGCAGGGAGTCTTCTTCCGCGGCTCGGTCACCGAGCGCGCCCACGCCGACGGTGTCGCCGGCTGGGTCGCGAATCGCTACGACGGAGCGGTCGAGGCGATCTTCGAGGGGCCCGTGGAAGCCGTCCAGCGCCTGGTTCGCTTCTGCGAGACCGGGCCGCCGCACGCGCGCGTCGAACGGATCGAGGTTCGCGACGAGCCGCTCGAGGGAGCGTCGGGATTCGCCGTCCGCTGAGCGGTGCGCCGAGCGATGCGCCGAGCAGCGCGCCGAGCAATGCGCCGAGCAGCGCGCCGAGCAGTGCACCGAGCACCCCTGCCCCGAGATCGCCGCAAGGGCCGCCGGCGCAGTCCAGGTTGAGCGGGTCAGCTCGCCAGCGCGCGCTCGAATGCGGACCGCGCCACCGCGCCACGGACGGCGAACACGACCCGTTGCAGGGTGCCGCCGGCGGCCAGGTGCCTGCGCACCTCCTCGACCTCGATCCGGGCGGCGTCGTCGAGCGGAAAGCCGCCGACCCCGGTCCCGAACGCCACCAGCGCTAGCGAGCCCGCGCCCAGCTGCTGCGCCCGCGCCAGCGTCGCGGCGGTCGCGCGTCGGATGATGTCAGCCGACGTCGGGCCGCCGAGCTCCATCGTCGCGGCGTGGATCACCCACTTGCACGGCATCTCGCCGGCGGTCGTCTCGACCGCTTCGCCGAGCCCGATCGGCGCCCGCTCGCAGCTCTCGCGCTCCAGTGCCGGGCCGCCGGCGCGAGCGATCGCGGCCGCGACGCCACCGCCGTGGCGCAGCTGCGTGTTGGCAGCGTTGGCGATCGCGTCGACCTGAAGCGTGGTGATGTCCGCTTCCAGAACCTCTATCGCAGCCATCGGCTTGACCCCCGAGCGTTGCCGCCAGCCACAGCAACTCGCACGCTAATCGCGACGCACTTACCCAACCTCGGCGGGCTCCTCGTCCTTGCCCGCCAGGCGCTCGCGGCCGCGCCGCACGGCGGCGATGAACTTGGTCAGGTTGACCTCGAGCGTATTGAGGATCTCGTCGGCGTAATCCTCGGCGCCGAGCCGGATCTCGCGCTCGCGCGCGCGGGCGTCCTCGATGATGTCCTCGGCGCCGCGCTCAGCCTGCTTGGTGATCTCCTCGTCGGAGATCAGCCGCTCATGCAGCTCGCGCGCCTCCTTGACGATCCGCTCGGCCTCGCGCTTGGCCTCGGCGAGCATCTCCTGACGTTCCTTGACGATCCAGCGCGCCTGCTTGATCTCCTCGGGGATCGTGGCGCGCATCTGATCGAGGATGTCGTAGATCTCCTCCTTGTCGACCCTGACCTGATCGGTCAGCGGGACCGGCTTGGCGTTGTGGACCAGGTCGTCGAGCTTGTCGATCAGTACGAGGACATCCATCGTTCAAACCTCTATTTCGTCAACGGCCGAGCCGTTCCTGCAACGCCTTGGCCACCTCGTCGGGCACCAGCTCGGTGACGTCACCGCCGAACGTGGCGAGCTCTTTGACACCACTGGATCTAAGGAAACTGTACTTGGGCGACGCCATCAGGTAGACGGACTCGATCTCGGGCGCCTGGCGGCGGTTGAGCTGGTTCATCTCGAACTCGTATTCGAAGTCCGAGATCGCCCGCAGGCCCTTGACGATCGCCATCGCGCCGCGCGTCTTGGCGAACTCGACCACGAGCGTGCTGAACTGCTCGACCACGACGTTGCGCAGCGGTTGCGTCGCGTTGACCGCGAACTGCACGCGCTCCTCGATCGTGAACAGCGTCTGGCCCTTGCGCCACGGCAGGTTCACGACCGCGACCACAACGGTCTCGTACATCTCCGACGCCCGGCCGATCACGTCGAGATGCCCGAACGTGACGGGGTCGTAGGTGCCGGGGCAGACGGCGATTCGGTTGTCAGGTGCGGACACTGTGGATTCGGATCAAGGTGTCGCCGTAACGGCGTTCGTCGAGCAAGACGAGACCGTCCAACGCGAGCGGCTCTCGCCGGTCGCTCTCCGCGACCACGCGCGCGGCCGGGGCGAGGACCGGCACCAGCGCCTCGGAGAGGTCCCGACCAGCGACGCTCGCCTGGCGGTATGGGGGGTCCAAGAAAACGAGATCGTATTGACGTCCGTCGCTGCGTGCTTGCTCGAGGAACGAAAGGGCCCGCTGACGGCGGACTTCGGCGGCCATGCCGAGGGCTTGCAGGTTGCGCGCAACCGCCGCGATCGCCGCCGGCGAGCTGTCGATCAGCGTCGCCATGGCCGCTCCCCGCGACAGCGCCTCGATCGCGAGCGCGCCCGAGCCGGCGAACAGGTCGAGCACCCGCTGGCCCTCCAGCGGCCCGAGGATCGAGAACAGCGCCTCGCGCACGCGATCGCCGGTCGGCCTGGTCGCCGCGCCTCGCGGGGCCACGAGCGTCGCCCCCCGCCGCGAGCCCGCAATCACTCGCATGTCAGCGCCACCCTCACGCCCGGATCGGCGCCTGCGCCTCGCTGCCGTAAACGCGCGCGAGCGCGTCGGCGAGCAGCGCGTGCTCGGGGAGCTCGAGCTCGGGGTCCTCGCGGTCGATCCGCTCCGCGTGCAGCCGCGCGCGTTCGAGCAGGTCCGCGTCACCGGGCAGCTCGGCGACGCGAAACTGCGCGATCCCGTGCTGGCGGGTGCCGACCAGCTCGCCCTCGCCGCGCAGGCGTAGATCGATCTCGGCGAGCTCGAAGCCGTCGGCGTGCGCCGCGAGCGCCCGCAGCCGCGGCGAGTCCTTGGGCCCGAACAGCAGGCACAGCGAGGCATACGCCCCGCGCCCGATCCGGCCGCGCAACTGATGCAGCTGCGAGATCCCGTAACGGTCGGCGTCCTCGACCTGCATCACGGTCGCGTTCGGGACGTCGATCCCGACCTCGATCACCGAGGTCGCGACGAGCACGTCGGCGGCGCCGCTCGCAAACCGCGCCATCGCCTCCTGCTTGGCCGCTGGGCGCATCTGACCATGAAGCAGCACAAGCCCAAAATCACACAGCTCGCCCTGCGCCAGGCGCTCGAACTCAGCCGTCGCAGCCCGGGCCTGGAGCAGTTCTGACTCTTCGACCAGCGGGCAGACGACGAACGCCTGGCGGCCGGCGCTCAGCTCCTCGCGGATCCGCTCGTACGCCCGCGCCCGCTCGCGCTCGGACGAGCACACGAACGTCCGCACCGGCTGGCGGCC
>JBEKRJ010000435.1:0-4878 GCA_049518835.1 Solirubrobacteraceae bacterium | reverse complement strand
GCTGTCGAAGATCGCAACCGGTCGCACGCTCTACATCCTCGACGAGCCGACCACGGGGCTGCACTTCGCCGACGTCCAGCGCCTCCTCGAGGTGCTGCACCGGCTCGTCGACGCCGGCAACTCGGTCGTCGTGATCGAGCACAACCTCGACGTGATCAAGATCGCCGATCGGCTGATCGATCTCGGCCCGGAAGGCGGGGAGGAGGGCGGGCGCGTGATCGCGACCGGGACGCCCGAGCAGGTGGCGCTCGTGGCGGAGTCCTACACGGGCCGGTTCCTGGCCGAGATCCTGCCGGTCGCCGCGGCCGCCGGCGACGGGCGCAAGTCGCGCCGCGCCCCCTCGCGCAGCCGCGCCGAGGCCGTCGCCCACTGACCCGCCGGTCGATCTCGATCTGGTGCCAAATCGCGATCGCGATCGCGGGGGCTAGGGGGCTAGGCTCAATAGCACCGTATGCGCGACCGGGAGCACTTCCGCGAGATCGGCGCGACCCCCGCGCGGACTTGGCTGTGGGCGCAGAAGTGGCGCTGGTATGAGCGCAACTCGCTGCCGTGGAACCGCGCCCGGATCCATTGGGAGTTCTTGCGCCGCGAGGCGTTCGTCCGCTGGCCGGTCCACGGCAACGTGCTCGAGGCGCTGCTCGAAGGTCGGCTCGAGGTCGGCGCGAACACCGTGCTCGAGCCGGGCGTGTGGCTGACCGCCCCGGATCAGGCGCGGATCCGGATCGGTGCCGGCACGTTCCTGAACCTCGGCGTGATGATCGCCGCGATGGACCTGGTCGAGATCGGCTCGCACTGCATGCTTGCCAACGGCTGCTACGTCAGCGATGCCTCGCACCGATACGACGACCCGGTGGCGCCCGTGCCATATCAGGGCTTCACGAGCAAGGGCCCGACCCGGATCGCCGACAACGTGTGGTGCGGCGCGAACGTCGCGGTCACCACCGGCGTGACGATTGGCGAGCGCTGCGTGATCGGCGCCAACTCGGTCGTGACCTGTGACATCCCGCCGTTTTCGATCGCGGCCGGCGTGCCGGCGAGGGTGCTGCGCAGGATCGAGTACGAGCTGGCGGCCGCCGAGGACCTACCGAAGGTACCGGCGTAACGCGTCCGCGAGAGCGGTCGAGGGTTGGCTTGGTGTCTTGGGCTGGGCGGCCGGCGCGCGGCCGGGGGCCCGGGGCGACGCCGCACCGCCGCCCGCGGTCAGGAGTTCTTGATCACGATCCCCTCGAGGATGTTCGCGACGTGCTCGGCGGCGTCGATCGCGGCCTCGAGGCGTTCGAACAGGTCCTTCCAGCGGATCACGACCATCGGATCGATGCCGCCGTCGAACAGCGATGCGACCGCCTCGCGCGTGATCCGGTCGCCCTCGTTCTCGAGCCGGTTGACCTCGACCGTGTAGCCGGAGATGTCGCGAAACCCGCGCAGCCGCGGGATCGCCTCGGCGATCTGGTGCGCGGCGGCCTTGAGCACGCGCGCGAGCTTGATCGCCTGATCCATCGGCGCCTCGATCCGGTACAGCCCGAGATAGTCGGCGACCTCCTCGGTGTAGTCGACGATGTCGTCGAGCGCCGACGCGAGCGCGAGGATGTCCTCGCGGTCGATCGGCGTCACGAACGTCTGGTTGAGGCGCTGGATGATGTCGTGGGTGATCCGGTCGCCTTCGTGCTCGCAGACGAGGATCTCCTCGGCCAGCCGCTTGCTGTCGGGATAGCCCGACAGCAACCGGTCCAGCAGCTCGGCCGCCTGCATGATGTTGCGGCCCGCCTCCTCGAACAGCTCGAAGAAGACCCTGTCTCTTGGCGCGAACACTTGGCCGAGGCGCGGCATCCCCTCCGATGGTAGTCGTCCGTGCCCGTCGCGCGATCAGGCCGCGCGCCGCAGGCCCTCGCGGAACCGCTCCAGCTCCTCGCCGTCGATCGAATATGTGTGCTCCGGCGCCGGGAACGAGCGCGTGCGCACCTCGGCCGCGTACTCGGCCACGCCCGCGATCAGCTGCGCGCGGATGTCGGCGTATTGCTTGGCGAACCGCGGCACGTGGCCGTCGTAGATCCCGAGCAGGTCGTGCCACACGAGCACCTGACCGTCGGTTGCCGGGCCGGCGCCGATCCCGATCACGGGGATCGCCAGCCGCGGCATCACGGCCTCGGCGACCGCGGCCGGGACCGCCTCGAACACGACCGAGAAGCACCCCGCCTGCTCGAGCGCGAGCGCATCGGTGGCCACGTTCAGCGCGCGCTCGGCAGTGCGGCCCTGGACCCGGTAGCCGCCGAGTGCGGTCGCCGTCTGCGGCGTCAACCCGACGTGTCCCATCACCGGCACGCCCGCCTCGACGATCGCCTGCGCCCGTTTGACGCTCGTGCCGCCACGCTCGAGCTTGACCGCGTCACAGCCGGCCTCCTTGACGAACCGCTGCGCGGTCGCGATCGCCTGCTCGTCGGATCCCTCGTAGGAGCCGAACGGCAGATCGCCGATCAGCAGCGGCGTCGTCATCCCGCGCCGCACGGCCTTGGCCAGCATCAGCATCTCGTCCGTCGACACCGGCACCGTCGTCGGATAGCCGAGCACGGTCATCGCGCCGGTGTCGCCGACCAGCACGATGTCGACGCCCGCCTCCTGCGCCACCTGGGCGGACGGATAGTCGTAGGCGGTGATCATCACGATCGGCTCGCCGAGGCGCTTCTTCTCGCTCAGCCGCGGCAACGTCATCGGCAGCGGGGCGTCGAGGCCCTTGGGGATGGGGACGCGTGGGGTGGTGGACATTCGTCGGGTTCTCCTCTATGCGATGGTTGGCGCCGCTAGGAGGGTCGCCACCTCGCTGTCGGTGTTGATGATCGAGTTGCGCGAGTCGACGTGAACCACGCGCGGGTTGTAATCGTCAAGCTCCGCGGCGTCGTAAGCGGCGTACGAGATCACGATGATCTTGTCGCCGCGATGGACGAGCCGCGCCGCGGCGCCGTTGAGCTTGATCTCGCCCGAGCCCGGCTCGCCGGCGATCGTGTACGTCTCGAACCGCGCGCCGTTGTCGATGTCGACGACGGCGACCTGCTCGAACTCCCTGATGTCAGCCGCTTGCAGCAGCTCCGGAGCGATCGTGATCGAGCCGACGTAGTGCAGATCGCAGTCGGTCACGGTCGCCCGGTGGATCTTCGACTTGAGCATCGTCCGTTGCATGCTGTTCAGTTCATCTCCCGTTATCGGTGCAGAGCACCTGGTTGTCGATCAGCCTCGTCGCGCCCACGTGCGCCGCGACCACGGCCAGCACGCTGCCGTCGACGACTCGCACGCGGGTGAACGTCTCCGCGGACACGAGCTCGAGGTACTCGGGCTCGATCTGCGCGCGGGCGAGCTCGTCGAAGCCCGCCGCACGGGCGGCGGCGGGGTCGCGCTCGCCGTCGGCGACGGCCTGCCCGATCGCGCTCAGCGCGCGGTTCAGCGCCCCCGCGCGGGCGCGCTCGTCGGCCGTCAGGCGCACGTTGCGGCTCGACAGCGCCAGCCCGTCGGGCTCGCGCACGGTCGCGCACACCTCGATCGCGACCGGGATCTCGAGATCGCGCACGAGCTGCTTGATCACCGCCGCCTGCTGCGCGTCCTTCTGGCCGAAGTAGGCGGTCGTCGGTCCGACGATGTTCAGCAGCTTCGTGACGACCGTCGTCACGCCGTCGAAGTGTCCGCGGCCGCGGTGGGCGCCCTCGAGCGCCTCGGTGATCCCCGCGACCGAGACCGTGGTCGCGAAGCCGGCGGGGTAGATCTCTGCGGGCGCCGGCGCGAACAGGTAGTCGACACCCGCGTGCGCAGCCAGCAGCGAGTCGCGCCCCTCGTCGCGAGGGTAGGCGTCGAGGTCCCCGCGGTCGTTGAACTGGGTCGGATTGACGAACAGCGACGCGACCACCTCGTCGCACTCCGCGCGCGCGCGGCGCATCAGCGACAGGTGGCCCTCGTGCAGCGCGCCCATCGTCGGCACCAGGCCGATCGAGCGGCCAGCGCGGCGCGCGGGGGCGAGCGCCGCTCGCACCTGGGCGACCGTCCTCAGCGTCCTCATGCCGGCGCCCTCGCGGCCAGCGCGCGGGTGGCGTCGGCCATCGCGTCGAACAGCGCCAGCAAATCCGGGGCGCGGCGCGCGATCGCGGCGCGCTGGGCGGCGACCGTCGCCTCGTCGCCGCGGGCGACGGGGCCGGTGAGCGCCCGCTCGGGCCCGAGGCGGGCCCAGTTGTCGACCGCTGCGCGCACCAGCGGCACCAGCAGCGCGCGCTCGACGCCCGCGCTGCGCGCGAGCCGCTCGGCCGCCGACTCGAGCGTGATCAGGAAGTTCGACGCGACCGACGCCGCCGCGTGATACGCGACGCGGTCCTGGTCGGCGACCTCGACCGCGGTCATCCCCAGCGCGGCGGCGAGCGCGCGCGCAAGCGCAAGCGCCCGCGGCGTGCTGCCGGCGACCGCGGCGCCGGCGCCGGCGAAGCGGGCACCGCGCTCGGTCACGGTCATCAACGGGTGCAACGAGAACGACTCGTGGGGGTGCAGCGGCGCGAGGCCAGTCGCGCCGGAGCAGTGCCCGACCAGCGGGCCGGGGGCGAGCGCGGCCGCGGCGCGCTCGATCTCGGCATCCGGGACGCACAGCAGCACCGCTTCGGCGCCGGGCGCAGCCTCGCCGCGCACGAGCGGCGCGGTGACCTCGATGCCGGCGTCCCGTAGCGCGGGGGCGATCGCGGTGCCGAGGCGGCCGCGGCCGAAGATTGCTAGCCGCTTGCAGGCAGGGGCGTCCGAGGTGGAATCCCGTTCCAGTTCCCGCATGTGAGATACCGGTCGGTGTGGATGACGAAGAGTGGTGGGGGGCGGAGGTCCGTCCGACGAACGGTGACGGCCTCGTCTGCACGAGGATAT
>JBEKRJ010000434.1:0-4885 GCA_049518835.1 Solirubrobacteraceae bacterium | reverse complement strand
CGCCGATGTCGCCGGGGCCGAACTCGTTGGCGTGCCCGGTCTGGGAACCCTCGAACGTCACCAGCTGACCGACCCGCTCCTTGTTGTGGGTGCGCGTGTTGAGGACCTGCGAGTCCTGCTTCATCACGCCCTGATAGATGCGAAACAGGTTGATCCGTCCGGCGAAAGGATCCGCCCGGGTCTTGAACACGTAGGCGAACATCTCCTTGTCCTCGACCGGCGCGAGCGTCACCTCGCCGACCTTCAGCCCACCGTGCTTGACCGGCGACGGCAGGTCGTCGACGATCGCGTCGAGCAGCCTGTTGGTCGCGAGGTTGCGCGTCGCGACGCCGCACGTGACGGGAAACAGCGACCCGTGGTTGGTGCCGTCCTTGAGCGCGGTGACGATCTCCTCGTGGGAGATCTCCTCGCCTTCCAGATAGCGCTCCATCAGCGCGTCGGAGCTCTCCGAGACCTCGTCCATCAGCTTCTCGCGGTACTCCTCGGCGCGCGCCTGCAACTCGTCGGGGATCGGAATCTCGGTGCAGTTGTCGCGGCCGGAGCCGTACTCGTAGGCCTTCATGTCGACCAGGTCGATCACGCCGCGGACCTCGTGCTCTGAGCCGATCGGGATCGAGGTCGCAACGACGTGCTGCCCGCAGGCGGCCTTCAGCGCCTCGAGCGTGCGAAAGAAGTCGGCGCGCTCGCGATCGAGCATGTTGACGAACAGCAGTCGCGCGAGATCGAGCTCGGCTGCGCGTTGCCACAGCCGCGTGGTGTGGACCTCCACGCCCATCACGGCGTTGACGACGAACACCGCCGACTCGCACACGCGCAGCGCCCCGAGCGCATCGGCGACGAAGCTCGAGTCGCCGGGCGTGTCGATCAGGTTGACCTTGCGGCCCTGCCACTCAAACGACGACAGCGCCGCTGAGATCGACATCTGGCGCGCCTTCTCGTCGGGGTCGGCATCGGAGACGGTCGTGCCCTCGGTGACCGATCCGAGCCTGTTGACGACGCCTGCCTGAAACAGCAGCGCTTCGTGCAGGGCGGTCTTGCCACTTCCTCGATGGCCGACGAGGGCCACGTTACGGATCCGGTCCGCGGCCTTGTGCATGCCAGTTCTCCTCTCTGTGGTGTGCGAAGGCGAATGTACCGCGGGAGCGCAGCCGCCGGCGGAGGGCCGCAGGCCCGGAGCCCCTCTCAGTCAAGCTCGCCCGCGAGCTTGGAGCGCAGCCGCAGGACCGCCTTGGTGTGCAGCTGCGAGACGCGCGACTCGGTCACGCCGAGAACCTCGCCGATCTCGCGCAGCGTCAGGTTCTCGTAGTAATACAGCGCGACGACAAGCTTCTCGCGCTCGGGCAGCGCCGCGATCGCGTCGGCGATCCGGTCGCGCAGCTCGCTCTGGTCGACGAGCTGCTGGGGATCGGGGGCGCCCCGGTCGGGCAGCGTGTCAAGCAGCGAGACCTGGTCGCCGGTCGAGTCCGACACGTTCCACAGCTCGTCGAGCGCGACGATCGTCGAGTTCGAGATCTGCAACAGCGCCTCGTGGAAGTCCTCGAGGCTGATCGACAGCTCGCCGGCCATCTCCTCGTCGGTGGGGGCGCGCTGGAAGCGAGCCTCGAGCTTCATGTTCACCCGTTCGATCTCGCGCGCGCGGGCGCGGACCGAGCGGGGCACCCAGTCGAGCGTGCGCAGCTCGTCGATGATCGCGCCGCGGATCCGGGTGATCGCGTACGTCTCGAACTTGATCTCGCGCGCGAGGTCGAACCGCTGGATCGCGGAGATCAGGCCGCCGAGCCCGTAGGAGATCAGGTCGGACTCCTCGACGTGCGCGGGCAGGCCCGAGCTCATCCGCCCGGCGACATACTTGACCAGTGGCGAATAGGCAACCACCAGCCGCTCGCGGGCGCGCTCGTCACCAGAGGCCTTGTATCTCCTCCAAAGCTCGTGAAGCTCGATCGCTTTGACGTTAGTCTCCAGTTGACCCCCCCAGAATGTGGCCGGTGCTACGCCCGGGGGTGGGCTCGTGCATAGGCCGACCGCAGGCGCGCCGACTCTACCCGAGTGTAGACCTGCGTCGTCGAGATGCTCGCGTGCCCGAGCAGCTCCTGGATCGCGCGCAGGTCGGCGCCGCCCTCGAGCAGATGGGTCGCAAACGAATGGCGCAGCGCGTGCGGATGCGCGTCGGCGAGCGGCGCGGCGTGGGCGGCTGAGTGGCGCGCCCACGCACGCAGCCGGCGCCGGATGTCCGAGGTGCTCAGACGCCGGCCCGACTTGGAAACGAACAACGCCGGCTGGTCGGGGGCGCAGAGCGCGGGCCTGGCTCGCTCGAGGTAGCGCCGCAGCGAGCGCATCGCGTGCTCACCGGCGGGCACAATTCGGGTCTTGGCGCCCTTGCCCTCGACGCGGACAACCTCCGCGTCGAAGTCGAGCGAGTGCACGTCGAGCGACACGAGCTCCTCCGCGCGCAGTCCGGATGCGTATGCGAGCTCGAAGATCGCGCGGTCGCGCAGCTCGAGTGAGGTCGTCGCCGGAATCCCGTCCAGCAGCGCGGCGACCTCGCCGGGGCTCAGCACGCGCGGCAGGTGCAGGGGCCGCTTAGGTGAGCTGAGCAGCTCGGCCGGGTTCTCGGCACGACTCCCGTCTTGCACGAGCACATCGAACAGCACTCGCAAGGACGCGAGCTTGCGCGCGATCGTCGAGGGGGCGCGGCCCTGCTCGGACAGGCCGGCGGCGAAGCGGCGCAGCGCTCGCAGCTCGATCGAGGCCGGCTCGAGCGCCCGCTCGGCGGCCCAGGCGGCGAACTGGCCCGCATCGCTCGCGTACGCCCGCAGGGTCTTGTCGGCGACCGCACGGCGGCGCAGGTCATCATCGAACGTCGACAGCGCATCGCGCCAGGACTGGGGCAGCGACGTCCGTGGCGTCGGAGGCGGCGATGGGGACGTCACGCGTGATTGCTATTTCGCCGCTGGGGCGGGCAGGCCTGCCTGGCTGCGCGACTGTCGCGGGCGGACCGCGAGGCGCGTCACGCAGCGACGTTGACGAGCGTCCCGATCGGCGTGTACGGATAGACGTTCCCGGCGTCGGCGTAGGACATCTCGACGCAGCCGAGGCTCTGTGGGAAGCCGTATGAGCCGCGGATGAACCCGTGCAAGGCGTCGCCGCCGTTGAAGTAGCTGATCCAGGGGATCCCGGGATCGCTGTAGTGGCTCCCATCCGGATTGGTGCCGCTCATCGTTCCGACCGGGAGGTGCTCGAACACCGGATAGGTGCCGAGCGCGGTCGCCGCGCCGGGGATCCCGGTGTTCACGAGGTTGGTGGCGACGATGTTGCCGTTGTGCCACACGTGGATCGTCTCCGGCTCTGACTCGCTGACCATCGCGATCGTGTACCCGAACGTCGAGCGGTGCCCCGCCACGGCTGCGGCGATCAGCGCGTGCCAGACCGCGGCGCTGGGGACGCCGTCCGGCGTCAGGCCCTCGTCGTTCTCAAACGCCATCACGGCGCCCTTGGTCATCACGCCGGAGACCGCCGGCGCCCACATGCCGCGCAACAGCGATGGGACGTTCTGATAGCGCCAGGTGAAGCTGCCGCTCGGCGGGCGAATTGCCTCGGCCTCCTCGGCTTGCGGGGTCTGGATCGTGGCCGCGTCGCGGCTGTGGAAGCTGAGCGGCAGGTAGCCCATGTTCGCGAGCAGCTGCTGTAGGCGCATCGTCGAGCCGCCCGGGACGGTCCAGGATGCGCTGGGATCAGATCCGCTCTGGCGCCCGCCGACGAGCCTGATCCCCTTCGGCAGGGCGAGCGAGACCGTGTTCGCCAAGCCGTAGCCGTAGCCGGTCGGCTCGTACACGATCGTGTGGTCGTTGACCGTGTGCCAGTGGCCGGTCGCGTTTGCGACCGGCGGACGGCTCGAGCCGAGCGCGGCGCTCACCGGAGTCGAGAACGTAACGCTGATCGGCGTGCTCGGGGTGATCACCTTGCCTGGGGCGGGCGTGACCACGGCGCTGGCCTTGGCGCCGGCGGGGAACCAGCTGACGATCCCGGTTCCCGCCCGCTCCCACGCACGCGGCGCGGCCGAGACGGACATCGAGCCGGCGGCGGCGCTGGTCGGACTCGTGACCTCGGTTTGCGGAGAGGCGAGCTGCTCGCGCTCGAGCCGGCCGCCGGTCGGGCCGTAGGACACGACCGCCACCGGTTGCTTGAACTGCAGGCGCAGCGGCTGGTCGGCGCGGAGCGTCAGGTAGTGCTCGGCCAGGCTCGCGACCGGGGTGGTCAGCGACAGCCGCAGGTGCTGCGTCTTGCCCGTCAGCCAGGAGATCCAGCCCGGGCGCGTGACCGTGACGTCCACCGTCAGCAGCTCGTCGACGCCGATCGAGCCCTGCGGGTAGATCTTGTCGCCTCGCATCGCGACCGGAATCGTCTGCGGATCACCGCGGACGACGCTGACGCTTTCGATCTTGCCGCCGCCGAGCGGCATCGAGATGCTCGCCAGTGCGCTCGAGTCGGCGCCGAGGCTCGCCTTGGAGGTGGCGAGCATGATCGCCGCGGCGCCGAGCACGACAAGCACGAGCGCCGCTGCGCCCAGCGCGTAGGGCCAGCGCCGGCGGTTATGCGTTCGCGCGCCGAGCAAGCCTCGGGTCAGGCCCGGGCGCTCGCCATCGTTGTTGTGTCGGAATGAAACGATCGCCACCCTCGTATCACCTACGCCGTACATGCTACCCATCGCGGGGACGGAACCGTCCGGCCGTGGGCGGCGCGCAAGATTTAATGCGTTTCGCCGGCGCGGGAGGCGGGCGTCGCGGGGTGGCCTTGTGTGCGGCGTTATCTTGACCGCCTTCTGCCCGTGCCCACCGAACCTCCTCCGGACTGGCACGCGAGCCGGCGGCGCCAGACACGCCCACCC
>JBEKRJ010000433.1:0-4892 GCA_049518835.1 Solirubrobacteraceae bacterium | reverse complement strand
CAGCCGCTGGTACCCGGCAACGGCGGGCACGTCACGTAGTTGGTCTTGAGACTGAGGTTGTTGCCTCCCAGAAGCGAGCTGTACCATCCGCTCTCGGTGTTGTAGGCCCCGCCGACGACCGAGCTGTCCTCGCCGCTCGCGGTGTTGCTTTCCCCGCCGACGACCGAGCCGCCCCCGCCGCTCGCCGTGTTGCCGTAGCCGCCGCTAACCGAGCTGCTGGAGCCGCTTGCGGTCGAATAGGCGCCACCGCTAACCGAGCTGAAGCCGCCGCTAGCGGTGTTCTTAAAGCCGCCGTTTACCGAGCTGGCTGCGCCGCTCGCGGTGTTGGTGGTGCCGTTGACGGAGCTGTATGTGCCGCTCGCGGTGTTGTACTGCCCGCCGCTGATGGTCGCCTCGCCGCCCGAGGCGGTGTTCGAGAAGCCTCCGAGAACTGATGCGTACGGGCCGCTGATGGTGTTCTCGTATCCGCCGTCGATGCCGCCGTAGCTGGTGTCCGATTCGAGGCTGCCGACAAGCAGGTTGTGCGACCCGGTCTGGGTTCCGCCGCAGCACGGGTAGCCGATGACGAGGTTCCCCTCGCCGTTCAAGGTGGCCTCAGACCCCGAGCCGTTGATGACCTGCAGGTTCGCGCCGGAGAACTGGATCGTGGGCTTCCCGTCGATCCCCGACGCTTGGTAGTTGATGTCGGGCAGGATCGAGATCAGCGTCTGCTGCGCCGCGCTGCTCGAGGGCAGCGCGACCGCGGTGGACCCCGAGGCGCACGTTCCCGTGCTGCTGGCAGAGGTGACCGCCGTGTTCGGGGTCGAGGGCACGCACAACGACACCGAGGACGCCGCCTGCGCGACGGCCCCCCCGCAGAGCAGAACTGCAGTTGCGGTCACCGGCAGCAACGTTCGCCGGGCCAGTACACGTAGAAGCATCACTACACACCTTTCATTGAGGAGCATTGAGGAGAACAAGAGATCACTGACGCCACTTTGGGAGCGGCGATCTTTGTTAGCAGCGAGTCTCGCCCGGCCGGGCACGTGGCGCACCGGCCGGCAGGGTCCTGTCTTATCGCGCGGGAGGACTTTCACCGGAAGCCGGTACGGGGCTGTGGTGGCGGGAGCGGACTTGCCGGTAGGCCGTCGGCCAGCTGGGGCGCGTTGTAGGCGGCGGGCGCGACGTCGTTGGGCGCGCTGGGGTGAAACAGGGCTGCGAGCAACTGGATCTGCGTGCGGCCTGCGCCGAGCTCGCCCATCCCGCCGCCGTAGGTCTCGATTCCGAGCCGGGCGCAGTGGGCGTAGAGCTCGAGCAGACCGTGGAGAGTTCCGATCCGCGAGGGCTTGATGTTCAGCGCGCGCGGAGGGTACGGGAGCGCTTCGATGTCGGCGATCGTCCGGATCGGAAAGTCCCAAGTGATCCGGTCGCGGTGGGGACGCAGGACCTCCTCGGTCGCGAGCGTCAGGGCGGGATCCTCGAGCCAGCAGTCGGGGAACGCGTCTGCGACTCGCTCGTAGAGGTCCGGGTCGGCCGGCTGGGCGATCGGCGCCTGGGGCGGGTACAGGCCCTTGAAGTCGAGCGTGTCAACGGCTCCGGTCGCCGCCAGCTCGGCGAGCAGCCGGTCATTCCAGGCCGAGGTGGGGTCGAGCTTGAAACGCAGCCCCGGAACGAGCTCGAGCCTGCGACGGATCGGCTCGATCGTTGGCGGGTCGGGCAGCCGCAGCGAGTTGACGAACGTGACCGGGCGCGTCGTTTTGCCGAGCACGTCGGCGAGCGAGCGCCCCGCCTGACGGAGCGCGAGATCGAGCGCCGCGCTCTCCAATCCCCAACGCCGGAAGGTTCGTAGCAAGGGATGCGGCAGCGGCACGGGGAACGGGTCGAGCGTTTCCAGATGCGCGGAGAACGCCGCGAGCGTCCACTCACCGGCGAGCGGGAGGGACCGCTCGGCCTGCTGGAACGCGAGCTGGTCGGGCTCCGTCGGCGTGACGTCCTCCCCGACCCCGACCTCGCCGCCGCCGTGCAGATGGATCACGGTGGTGCGGCGTGTGAACGCCGGGGAGACCGGCTGGGCGAGCGGGGTGATCGAGTAGGAGTCGATCTTCACCGGAAGCGCCGCGAGCCTGGTCCAGCTTGTGGCGGTCAGCGTCGATTCCATCCGCTGGGCGGTCATCGCGGGCGGCGGGTCGAGGCGGGGCGGTAGCTCTCGACCGGCCACGGCACCGGGCCGAGCAGCCCCATGTACGCGTGCTCGCCGCACCCGAGGACGATCGCTCGGAGCGCTCGTCCAAGGATCTTCAGAAGTGTCGCCATCGTGCCTTCCATTCGGTCGTTTCGGATGCGGTGATCCTGAAAGCGCCGGGATCCGGGCGCGACGGGGGCGACCCTACACTTCGACCCTACGATTTCGACCGGGGTAAATACGGCGCAGCGCGCGGGCGCGCTGCTCGAGCGAGAACGCGAACTCGGGCGCCTTGCGGAGGCGCTTGACGTGGCGCTCGCTGGGGTGGGTACGGCGCTGGTGATCGAGGGTGAGGCGGGGATCGGCAAGACCGCGCTTCTGCAGGCGGCGCGGGAGCTCGCCGCCGCGCGGGGGACGGTCGTGCTCGACGCGCGCGGGAGCGAATTGGAGATCGACTATCCGTTCGGGGTCGTGCGCCAGTGCCTCGAGCCGGCGGTCCGAGCTGCAGACCCGGCGGAGCGCCAGCGGTTGCTGTCGGGGGCCGCGACGCTCGCGGCGCCGGTGCTGCTGGACGCGGTCGGTGATCAACAGACGGTCTCGTTCGACGTGTTGCACGGGCTCTACTGGCTGCTGGCGAATCTCGCCGAACGCGGACCGCTGCTGGTGCTGGTCGACGACGCGCACTGGGCAGACGAGGCGTCGCTGCGGTTTCTCGCCTACGCCGCGCGGCGGGTCGAGTCGCTCGCGCTCACGCTGGTCCTCGCAACCCGGCCGGTCGATGCCCACGACGGGGCCGGGATCCTCGGCGCCCTCCTCGGCGATCCGAATGTCGTGCCGCTGACGCCCGCGCGCCTCGACGAGTCCGCGGTGGCCGAGCTGCTTCGCAGGACCGAGGCGCACGCGGTCAACGAGGCTTTCTCACGTGCGTGCCACCACGCAACCGGGGGAACCCGTTCCTGTTCGCAGAGCTCGTGGTCGCCTTGCACGAGCAGGACGTGCCATTCACTGCAGCCGGCTCGACACAGGTCGCTGAAATCACCCCGCCGCAGGTCGCCCGCGCGACCCGCGCCCGCCTCGCGCGGCTCGATCCCGCGGCCGCGGCTCTCGCACGCGCGACCGCGGTGCTCGGTGACGACACGCCCGTCGAGCTCGCCTGCCAGCTCGCGCAGGTCGACGCGACCTCCGGTCCGCTGCTCGCGGAGACCCTGGCCGGGGCTGGACTGCTCGCGCCCGGCCGACTGCTGCGGTACCACCACCCGCTGATTCGCTCCGCAGTCGCCGCCACCATTACACCATTCGAACGGGACTCGTTGCATCGCCAGGCGGCGGCGCTGTTGCGCGCCCGCGGGGCGCCTGTCGAACGGATCGCCGTGCACCTGCTGAACACGACCCCGGGTGGGGACGGCGCGGTCGACACGCTGCGGTCCGCAGCGCGCCGCGCCGTCGACCAGGGCGCCCCCGGCGCAGCCGTGCCGCTGCTACGACGCGCGCTGGAAGAACCGCTCGACCCAGACTCCAGAACGAGCACGCTGCTCGAACTCGGCCGCGCGGAGCGTCGAGCCGATCGCCACGCCGACGCGATCGAGCATCTCCGCGAAGCCGCACAACTCGCTGCAGATCCGGTCACGCGCTGCGACGCCGTGATTTCGCTCGCCCTGTCGGTCGGACCCGTGCCGGACCAGAACCGCGAGTTGATTCCGATCGTGACCGCCGCGCTGGACGACCCAGCGAGCTTGGACCGCGAGCGCCGGCTGATGCTCAAGACCGCGCTGCTCAGCGCGCTGCATTACTCCTGGAGCTCCGGGGATCCTCGGGTTGCACAGATCGAGGCGGAGTTTGCTGCCCTCGCTGGCGACACCCCGGCGGAATGCATCGCGCTCGCCCAGCTCGTCGGTCAGCACAACGGCGATCTCGATGCGGCCGAACTGGCCTCGCTCGCGCAGCGGGCGGCCAAGCAAGCGCGCGAGCTGCTCGATGCCGGCGCGCATGCCAATTGGGTTCACGGCGTGGCAATGGCGCTGCGCTGGACGGACCGACTCAATGACGCCGACCGCTTGACTGCCGAGTGGATCGAGACAGCGCGGCGCCACGGCTCAGCCGACATGTTCTCCTCGGCATACGGTCATCGCGCCAACTGCAACAGGCTGCGCGGGCGGCTACGCGAAGCCGAGGCTGACGCGAGCGCAGCCGTGGCAGCGGCCGCCACGCAGGTGGCGAGCGTGATCTCACGGGTCGCGCTGATCTCCGCGCTGCTGAAGCAGGGTGATCTGGACGCGGCCGACGCAGCGTTCGGCGAGATCGGCATCGGCGAGCAGGTCCCACAGTACCGGCCGTTCGTCGGCGTGCTGCTGATCCGGATGGATCTCCACGCCACCCGCGGCCGCCACGCCGCCGCGCTGGCCGATTACGCGGAGGCCACGCGACGCACCGGCGGGATGCGAACCGGCCCGCTGCTCGAGGACTGGCTAGTCGCGATCGAGAGCATGCACGCGATCGGGGATCACGACGCCGCGCTAGCTCAGCTTGACGACGCGCTCGAGGTAGCGCGCTCCTGGGGCACCGACAGCGCGATCGGCAGCGCGCTGCGAGTACGCGGACGACTTGAGCGCGACTCCACTCATAGCATCGACTACCTCCACGCTGCGACCGAGCATCTCGACCGCTCGCCGCGCCGCTACGAGTACGCTCGCGCGCTGGTCGACCTCGGCGCAGCGCTCCGTCGCGCAGGCGC
>JBEKRJ010000432.1:0-4903 GCA_049518835.1 Solirubrobacteraceae bacterium | reverse complement strand
GGTGATCGCATCCGAGCCGTAGTCGGCAACGTAGAGGCTTGGATTCGGCTCGATCGTGAGCGTCGTCTCGGCCGTCCCGATGATGTCGTCTTCGGGGACCGGCTCGCTGTGTCCGTCGCTGAAGGTGGCGGCGATCGTGACCGGCCCGACGGCGGATGCGAGCTCGCCGGCCGGGAACGACTCCGTAAGGGAGTATCCATCGATCGGGTAGCTTCCCAGGTCGTCGTTGGCCGAGGTCTCGAACGTGACGGTTCCGTTGATCGCAACCGCCGACCTGGCTGTCAGCGTGACGTTCGCCTCGAGCGGGACCGTGGCGGTGGCGCTATTGAGGCTCAGGGCCGGAGCGGCTGCGGCGCTGACTGCGCCGAGACCGAGAGCGAGGCTGGCGGCGATTGCTGCCGCCGGCACGGCGCGCGCAAATCGTGGAAGGCTAGACATGGGAGCGATCTCCGTGGTTTGGTGGTTGTCAGCAGGTCGCGGGGACGTGGTTGCCGTAAGGCGTCCGGTCCCCGCGACTCGCGACGGTCATGGGTTGACGGGGTCGAGCGCACTCGGCGTTCGCGAGGCTGGCGGAGGCGCCCGTGAGCGTTCTCGTCAGCGCCTCGCCGGCGCTCAGCCGGAGCGTGTGCGCCGGGGTGGCGTTGCCTGTCGCGAACGCGGGGCTGTTCGGTTGGTAGGCGGTGATCGTGTTGTTGCCGGCGTTTGAGACGTCCAGGAAGCCGAGCGGGTCGACTGTGACCCCGATCGGGTTGTCGATCGCGTTCGTGACGGTCGTGATCGGCCCGGTGTTGCCGTTGGTGTCGGGCGCGTATTCGGTGATCGTGTTCGCCGTCGCGTTGGCGACGTACAGGTTTCCTTGGGAGTCGAGCACGACACCCTCGGGATGATTGAGCCCGGTCTGCGAGCCGCTGATCGTGCCCAGCAGCTTGCGACCGGTCGCGCCGGTGCTGTAGATGCCGATCGCGTTCGGGCCGGATTCGGCGACGTGCAGGCTCGGCTTGACGAGCTGGGGTTGGATCTGCTCGGTGATCGTCGGCGCCTGCGCGGGCTGGCAGTCGCCGGCCGGCGGGTCGACGGTCGCCGTGAATGTGACCGCTTGGCCGGCACCGCTCCCGCCGGCGCCTGAGCCGCTCGACTGTCCCGCGCCCGAGCGGGCGCTCCCGCTGTCGCCCTGACCGCCGACCTGGATCGCGATCGTGTCACCGGGGTCGACCGGCTCCTCGGCGCTGATCTGCGCCCCCGGGCCAGCGGCGCCGCCAGGCGCGTAGGAGCCCGGGCTGCCAAACCCTCCTGGGTCTTGGACGGCATCTCCGTTGCCCCCGCCGCCCCCGGCGGCCGTGATCTCCAACGCATACACGCTGCTTGGCAGCTGATAGGACTGTGACTGCCCGGAGTACCCGAACGCGATCGTGTCGGCGGCGGCCTGGCCCGTACCGACGCCCACGGTCAACGCCCCGCTGAGCTCCGCGGCGAGCAACCAACGCCTTGTGCCGAAATGAATTGACATGAGACGCACTCCCGGTCTAGGACTCGAAACGTTTGCGGCCAAAGCCCCAAACATCGCTCTTCAGGCCCATCAGTCCCGTCACACCGTCGATTCGTTACACAGCCGATTAACTCCCAGCGCGAACGCGGCGAACTATGCACGGCGAGTGTTAGACTGCGGATCTTGGGGGGTTTGGCAACTGGCGGTTAGGTTTTCGGCTCGGAGCGACGGTGCTTGCTTACAAGGTCCTGTTGGATGGGCTGTCGCCGTTCACGCGATCGGCGTGGCCATTGCCGCGTGCGGACGGGCCGGGAGCGTGGGTGGAGACCTCCGGCCCGCCGCGGTTGTGCGCTAGCGGCGTGCACGCGTGCAGCGTCGATCAGCTTCCACCGTGGCTCGGACCGGAGTTGTGGATCGTCGAGCTCGGCGGGCAAATCGTCGAGACCGGAACAATGCTGATCAGCTCGCGCGGGCGGCTGGTGGCGCGCGTTGCCGCGTGGGATCAACCCGCCGGGGCGGCGTTCGCACGGGCCTGCGCCGGCCGCGCCCGTGGCGTGCCGGCCGACCGTCCCGCGCTCCGGCCGCTGTTGGAAGCCCTAGACGGATTCGCGACCGCAGGGCTCGTCGCTGCGGCCGGCTACTGGTCGGCGGTGATCGCAGGCGAGCGCGCCGCGGGCCGCCGAACCGGCCGTGAGTACGACGCGGCGTTTGCGGCCGAGCGCCGCGCTCAGGCCGGCTGGCTGCGGTCCGAGCTCGGGCTCTGACCGCGATCGCGCGGCGCCATCAGCGGTTCTCGCCCCGCAACGCCCTGAACGCCTCGACGAGCGACTCCACCACAGGCTCGGGCACGTCCTCCTCGCGCAGCGAGCCGGTCGCGCGGATCGTCGCGCGCATCTGCTCGAGATACTCGACGCACGGCGTGCAAAATGCGAGGTGGCGTTCGACCACCAGACATTGCCCGGCAGACAACGCGCCCTCGAGGTAGTCGGTCGCCAGTTCGACGAAATCGCGGCACGGCAGATCCTCGTAGGTCATGCCTGTACCGGCTCCGACAGATACGCCTCCAGCGCGCCACGGACGCGAGCGCGCGCGCGGTGCAGCAGCACTCGCTGGTATGCCGCTGTCAGCCCGAGGCACTCGCAAACCTCCTCGGACGTCATGCCTTCGATGTCGCGTAGCCTGATCACCTGTTGCTGGCGCTCCGGCAGCTCGTCGATCGTCCGGCCGATCAGCCCGATTGTCTCAGCTGCGAGCACGCGCTCCTCCGGAAGCTCGAAGAACCTCGTCGGCGGGGAGCACCAGTAGCCCGCGAACGCGTGCTCGGATCCGAGGAACCGGTCGGCGTCGACCGCCGGTCCGTCCTGCTCCTCGTCGGGCCGCTGCAGCGATGAGAACGGCGTCGTGCTCCGCTCGCGCGCGCCGCGCGCGCGCGCTCGATTGACCAGGATGCAGAAGATCCACGTCTTCAGCGATGAGCGCTCCTCGAATCGGTCGATGCCGCGAATAACCGCCAGCCACGTCTCCTGCACGACCTCGTCCGCGACCGCAACGGAAGGCACGAACGACAGCGCCAGCCGCCGCATCGCGCTGTGATGATGGCTCACGAGCGCGCGGAACGCGAGCTCATCCCCGGCCCGCAGCCTGCTCACGAGCTGCGCGTCGTTAGACCACGACGACATCCCCGGTCAGTCTAATGCCACATCCGAGCGCCGGTGTGTCGATCGTCGTGCGCCGGCGCGCCCGCGCAAAAATCGCACGTCGACGCCTCGAGCGGTTCGAGGGCCATTCGTTTCGTCATTGAGCACCTGGATCCTTCGGATCGTCGAGCTCTCCGAGCCTCCGAACCCCTCTGTTTGGTGGACCGCTGCTCGCTGCAGGCGCCCCTCGAGGCTGATGAGGCCGTACGGGCCTTACGCGACTTTGACGAGGGCGCTCAGATTGCCGATCGCGGCTCCGGCGCTGAAGACGTGCTTGCCGACGATCTGGTTGATCCGATTCGCCCAAGCCGCGGACAGCCTCAACCCGCCGGTCATCTTGCCCGACTTGCCGGACATCTTGACTTCGGCGGCCGGCATTCGCGCAAGCACGATCCGCTTGCCGTCGATGACAGCCGACAGCTGTGCCCCCTTGCCTGTGTGCGAGAGCTTGAAGTCGCGCATCTGCAGCGTCCGCAGCGGGCCGCTGAACTGCACGCCTCCGTCGGCCGTCATCACGCCGCGCATGCTGGGAACGGCAAGCGTACCGCCGACCATCGGCATCGTCATCTTCCCTGCGACGACCGTCGCCGCCCCGATCCCGGTCACCGAGATACCGTGTCCCACCAGGTATTCGGCCACCAGCGGCGATGGCGTAATCGTCTCGTGCCCGCCAGTCACACGGTAATTCTTGGCCTCTGCTGGAGTCGCCGCAACGGCCGAGCATAGCCCGACTGCGAGCGTCCACGCCGCCGCCTTCGAGAATCGAGACATCTGAAAGCTCCTGAAATCGCATGTCAGCAATACCGGCCGCCGGGACCGAAGACACTTCCGCAACCCGAGAATCGGGCTCCTCGCTGTTCTGAGTGGGTAGGAGCTCAACCCGCCAGGACCGTCAACTCCCGGCCGGCGTCGTCCTCCGGAAGCTTCGCAGCCTCGGCGGACGAGCGTCCCGTTCGGGCAAACCAGCCGTGCCCCTGCAGAACGCGGACCGGCGGATCGGCGGATCGGTCGGATTTGCAGGCGATTCGTGCCGGCTCTCGAACGACGGAACGGCGGCGGGTGAAGTGGGGAAGCATCGCGGAAGTGTCGCGGTCGCCTTCGATGTCCGTAGCGCCCGGTACGTTGTTCTCCGAGCTAACGGCAGACGGGCTACCCACTCAGAACAGCGACGAGCCGAGAATCGCAGGCGATCTTACCCATGATTTGGAAGGCTCGGGTAGATTCTTGGGGGGGTGATCTCGAGGCGGAGGTGCAGGAGCGCGGGCTTTGGCGGCGTCGCCGGCCGTCTGCCGATCGCAGGTTGCGATCAAAGCCCGCCTCACGCTTGTCGATCCAGCTGTGCGATCAAAGTGCGATCAGACGGCGACCGCGAGCTCATCCAGCGATTGCGTTGCAAGCCGCTGGCATTCGCAGGGAAGCTGAGATGAGCCGGCACGGTCCAGCTGGGCCCGCTTTGTGGTCAGGCGATCGCGAAAGCGGGCGACCTCGATGACCCGCAAGGTGTGCTCGCCGGCAGCGACCACGTCGCCGGCGGCGTCCTTGACGACGACCGCAAAGCGGACCGATCGTTTGTCGATCGCGATCGCGCGCGCCTCGGCAACGAGCGCCGTGCCGGGCGGGCTGGCAACGAGGTGATCCATGTTGATCACCGTGCCGACGGTCGCCTCATCGGGCTCCAGGTACGGATAGACCGCCGCCATGCAAGGTGCTTCCATCAGCC
>JBEKRJ010000431.1:0-4905 GCA_049518835.1 Solirubrobacteraceae bacterium | reverse complement strand
GAATACGTTGGTCAGCGTGGTCGGTGCCTTCAGTTGAATATCCGGTCGCGCGGCCGGGTCACCGCGCGCGCCACCCTACTTGTTCGACACGAAGGCCCGGCCACCTTCACCGTGCCTCACGTGCGTCGCGGGATCGCAACCCCGGATATGACATCTTTCCGATCTGCTGTCGCCGACGCCGGTGGATGGCCGCTGGCCGGCGGATGTGCCTTACCCGTATTGCGGGGTGCCGGAGAACCTGGTGCTGCGCGCTTTCGAGCTCGAGGAGGGCACGCCGCTCGCGCCGCGGCCGACGGTCAGGCCGGGGACGGTCGTGATCGACCGGGGCCGCAACTATCAGTCGGTCGCGTTTATGGCCGCGTGCGAGCAGTTGCGGATCAACGTGCAGTCCGCTCGCCCGTATCGCGGTTCGGACAAGGGGTGGATCGAGCGGGTGTTTAGAACGATGCGCGAACGGCTGCTCGAATCGCTGCCGGGATACACCGGACCGAACGTGCTCGCGCGCGGGAAGGACATCGAGGCTGACGCCGTCTACTTCACGCACGAGTTGGAGGCGATCATCGGCCGGTGGATCGCGATCGACTATCAGCAGCGACCGCATGACGGGCTGCGCGTGCCAGAGGCCCCGCGCGTGTGCCTGAGTCCGAACGAGGCCTACGAGGAAGCGGTCGGTCGCGCCGGGTTCCTCTATGTTCCGCGTGACCCGGATCTGCATCTGCGGCTGTTGCCGGTCCAGGCGCGGGTGATCGGCCGCGCCGGCGTTGAGATCGGCGGCTTGACCTACGACGCGCCGGTGCTTGACCCGTACCGGCAGCAGCGTTGTCCGCTGTCGGGGTTCGATGGGAAGTGGCCGATTCGGGTTGATCCGCGCGAGCTCACGCGAGCGTGGTTCCACGATCCGGCTGACGGGCGGTTTCACGCGCTTGGCTGGCGGCATGCCCGTCAGGTCGCCAGGCCGTTCGGCGCCTCGGCGCTGGGCTATGTGAAGCGGCTGCTCGTCGAGGCGGGGATGCACCGCCCGGGCGAGGAGGAGATCGCCACGCAGCTGGCGCGCCTGTTGCATGAGCTGTCCGACGCGGACCTGTTCCGCGACCGCCGTGCGCGCCGCGAAGCGGTTCGCCAGGCGGTGATCGCCGAGCAGAAACGTGTCCCCGAAGCGGCTGCCCAACCCGCAGCGGGACCGGCTGGCGTGCAGCCACCGGACGTCTGGGCAGGGATCGAGATCCCGGTGCTGGAGCTCGAGCGATGATCGACGCTGGGGGTGAGCGGTGGCGGCGGTTGACGGTCAAGGAAGGCTGGCGAGGGTTCGTCGAGGATGAGCCAACCGTCCGCCCGGAACGTCTGGCGGCCGGCGAGTACCGCCGGCTGAGCGACAGCGACCGCCAGGCCTATGACCGTGGGCGGGTCGGGCATGCGCACGGGTTCGGGCCGATCCGCTCGCTCTACGCCGGCGTGCACCGCGCGCTCGAGCGGCTGGTCGTCTCCAACGAGTTGCACGGTCCGGGCGCCCGGCACGGCGCGGCGCTGGACGGCAACCCGGGGAACGGGAAGACGACGATCGCGAGCCACTTCGGCCGCCACTACGAGCGGCGCTGCCGGGAGCGCTACCGGGCCGAGTTGACCCCGGACGGGCACGAGTACCTGCCGGTCATCTACGTCAACGTCGACGCGCTGCCGACGATCAAGGGCCTGAACCACGCGATCCTCTCGTTCTACGGGATGGGGCCGCCGCGCAGCTCCAACGCCCGGCAGCTGACCCAGCTGGTGCTCGAATGCGCCAGGTTGTGTCGGACGTCGTTGATCGTGATCGACGACATCCATCTGCTCGAGCTGCGTCGCGACGCGGACCGTGACGCGAACAACCATCTCAAGCGGTTAGCGAACGATCTGCAGGCCACGTTCATCTACGCTGGCGTCGGCCTGTCACACGGCGGGTTCATGCACGAAGGCCGCGTCGGCGCCGACGCCGCACTCGCGCAGATCCCAGCCAGCGATTCAAACGCCTCCCAGTCGAGCCGCTGCGCCGCTCCACCCAGGCCGAGCGGGCGACCTGGCTCGGGGTGCTGAAGGTATTCGAATCAGAGCTCGTCCTCCTCGCAGCACGCGGCGACCTCACCCGAGAGGCGGATTACCTGTGGCGGCGCACGCAGGGCGTGATCGGCTCGCTCACCCAGCTGTTGACCGAGGTCACCGCGGAAGCGATCGATACTGGCGCGGAGCGGATCACCACGAAGCTGTTGGACGGGATCGATATCGGCTACGCCGCCGAGGTCGGCGCCGGCCGCCAGCAGCCGCGACGCGCTGCGGCGTGAGAACGCTGCCGCCGAGGCTCGCCCCGATCGAGGGCGAGAGCCTGCCCGGCTACGTCGCGCGCTACTCGCACACCTACCAGTTCCCGCCCGGTGACGTGCTCAGAGCGTTCGGGCTCGATGGAGGGAGCGGGACCGCGCTCGCGGCAGGACGCTACGGCGCGTGGCTATCCGCACGCCAGGTCGAGCATGTCGCGATCGCGACCGGCATCGACCCAGCCATGATCGAGCGGATGCTTGTCTGGCGCTACGCCGGCCGCGCGTTCGAGCAGCCAACCGGGGCACTGGACACGGCGCTCGCGGCCGCCGCTCAGGGAAGCGAGTTTCTGATCCGCTGCTCGCGGTTCTACCCACACTGCCTGCACGAGCGTGGCGCCTGGCTGCTGCGCTGGCAGCTTCGCTGGAGCTTCGCGTGCGCCGCTCACCGCGTGCTGCTCCTGCGCCGCTGCCCAACGTGCGCCGCGGTACTCGTGAGCGCCGTGCGCGAGAGGTGGCCAAGCGACCACGACGGCTCTCTGTCCGATCCGACACGCTGCGCGCATCGCTCAAACCGCGCGCTGTGCCGCGGCCGGCTCGAGCGCGCCGCCACGACGTCAGTGAGCGATCTGACGCTCGCTGCGCAACGCCGGATCGACCTGCTCCTCGACGCCGGGGGCCGAACCCCACTCTCGCAGGCGTCCAACTCGATCTGCCGAGCTACCTGCGCGACCTCAGCAAGCTCTGCAACCTCGTGCACCGCTGCACCCGACATCCCCGCAGCGACGCTGCCCATCCTGGTTGGGGCACCGGGTCCGCGACCATCCAGCAGACCTCGCGGCGGTGCTGCCCACCGCGCTCGCGCTCGCGGACCTCCCCGACCCCCCGACACCCTCGCCGACGCGCTTCGCAAGCTCGCCGACGACCGCTACCACAACGACGGGGTGACGCTGGTGTTCATCGACACCGGCCCGATGTCCGAGCCGCTCAAACTCGCGCTGCACCACGCGATCACCCAAGCGATCTGGGTGAGCGCGTCCCGGCAACTCGGACTTCACCCGGCGCGCACCACCGCGCCATCGACCTCGACCCACGACTCCGACCACAACACGTCCCACAACTGTTCTGGGCCGAGGACTACCACCGCGAGATCGCCGATCTGCTCGACGTCGAGGACCCCACCGACTCGCACGGGCGCCGCTTCTGCTGGGTGCTGCTCACACGAATGCTCAGCCCAATGGACTGGGACGCCGCGGCCCGCTACCTCGACCTCCCCGACCCGTTCACCAACGACGCGTACAACCTCACGTTCGCGAAGCTGCGCAGCACCGACCGGTTCATCGAGCTCGCGCGCCGCGTGAAACGGATCGCCAACCGGCCCGCCGACGACGGGCTGATCGACCACAAGCAACGCCGCGCCACCCACGCCGACTGAGACGGCGTCGACACCGAGACCTGGCATCTGCTTGAACCCCGCCCGCGACCGCCACCGCCGTGGCGGCTCGTGGACGAGCTGCCGCGCCCCGCGGAATCGTCACTCTGGCTCTCGTGCCAGCTCACCAGCGACGACGAGCGCGCCGCGCCGATCACGCCGCGCACCACGCGCGAGCTATCCGACCAGGCGGATTTCATCCGCGACCACCTGCCGACCCTCCGCGATCGACTGCTGGTCCTCGGCGAGCTGCTCAACGCCACACCCGCCGCAGCCCGCTCGACCCTTCACAACGACCTCGCCGCATCGCTCCACAAGCATGGCCACCGCGGACCGTAGTTGGACCCGTAGCTTCCGTGCTGACGCGTTGTTGGACCCCGGCGCCTGAATCGGATGCTGTCGGATCTAGCCCGGAGCGGAAGGGAAGATTACGCCCCGTCCGTTTTGGCGCGGCCGCCGCTTTGCCGATACTACGGACGTGTCGCGGAAGACCTTCTATTTCGAACCGCTCGGACGGTGGATGATCCGAGCGTTCAGCGCGTTCGGGGGCTTTCTCGGCGTCATTCTCGTCTCGCCTTCGCCCAGATTCCGAGTTACTCAACCTTGAGCGGGCACACGGCGCAGATCGTGCTGCTCAGAATCGGCGCGGGCGCGATTGCTGTGTTGTCCGTTTTTCTCTGGCGAATGGGCGGAAAACTCGGGGTGCAAACGACGGCGGAAGGGATTGACGTTCGAGCGGGGTTCGGGTTTCGCCGACGGTCCGTGCCGTGGAGCGAGATCAGGTCATTTATCGCTCGGCGCTCGATTACCCCGGTGGTGTGCGCGGATCTCCGTTCAGGTGATCTGGTCAAGACACCACTCGTTCAGAGACGAAGGATGCGCTGGCACAGCGGCGCTAGCAGGGACATCGTGAGCATTCTCAACGCCGACCTTGCTCGCGAAGGGCCGACTGCCTAGCTGTCACGTTGATCGACGAGCAGGAGCGGCCGACGCCTCAGCCAACGAAGAGGCGAAGGTCGCAGCCCCGGCCATTACTCCAGCCAGTTGAAGTACCGCAGACGCGGATCGGCGGGCGGGTCCTGACCACGCCACCTTGCGAGCGCTGCCAAGACCTGCTCGCTCCCGGCCCCGATCTGCTCGGAAAGCTCATGCCAACGCTTGTGGGGATAGCCGCAGAAGTTGTTCAAC
>JBEKRJ010000430.1:0-4908 GCA_049518835.1 Solirubrobacteraceae bacterium | reverse complement strand
AGCTCGCTGAACACGTCGCTGCGCAGCAGCTGAGGCGCGACGTTGATCTCGAGGTTGAACTGGCCGAGCTCGGTCTGGAAGTCCGGGTTGGCGATCAGCTCGAGCGCTTGTGCGTTGGCCATCGCAGGGTCGCCGTACTCGTCGGTGAGGTTGAGCTCGATCTCGAGCCCGATCTGGCCACGCTCGGGGTCGAACCTCGCCTCGGCGAGCAACCGCGCGAACACCTCCAGGCACCGCTTGACCTTCTCCCGGTAGCGCTGGCGCTGCTCGCGGCTGAACGTGGTCGCGGTGAGCTGCTCACCCATGGCACTCGACACTAGGCGCTCCGGGGCTTGACCGCAAGGCCCCGGCGGCGCCGATCCCGATCACCGCCGGCGCTGATGAACGAGCTCGGCGGTCGCTAGCATCCCGGGCCGGTGAGCCGGGAAGCCTGGTCGGCACCTCCGTCACCAGTGCCGCCCCAGTTGCCTAACGACCCTCAGCTCCGATGACCCCCGTGCTCGGGTCCGAGTGGCGGCGCGAGGAGCTGCGCACCAACCTGTGGCTGGTGCCGGCGATCGAGGTCGTCGCGGCGGTTGCGCTCTATGTCGCCACGCATGTCGTCGACGAGGCTGCCTACCGGGGCAAGCTGCGGCTGCCGGCGTGGGTGATCTTCGGCAGCGCCGACGCGGCGCGGCAGATCCTGACGACGCTCGCGGCCGCGGTCGTGACGGTCGTCGGGGTCGTGTTCTCGATCATGATCGTCACGCTGACGCTGGCCTCGACCCAGTTCGGCCCGCGCATGCTGCGCAACTTCATTCGTGACCGCGGCACGCAGCTGACGCTGGGAACGTTCGTCGCCACGTTCGTGTACGCGACGCTCGTGCTGGTCTCGATCGGGCCCGGCGCGCACGGCGGCGATTTCGTCCCGCACCTGTCGATCACGATGTCGGTCGCGCTGGTGGCGGTGTCGATGGGGGTGCTGATCTACTTCATCCACCACATCGCGACCTCGATCCAGCTGCCCCACGTGATCGCGAGCATCGCCCGCGATCTGTCGCGAGCGATCGACCTCGAGTCGCGCGGGCCGACGACGACGCTGGAGTCCGGGCCGTCCGTGGCCGAGCTGCTGACGCGGATGCGCGAAGGAGGTGGCACCGTGCCGGCGCCGGCGAGCGGCTATCTGCAGTTCATCCGCCACCGGACGCTGATCCGCCTGGCGGCAGAGAAGGGCGCGGTGATCCGGCTGCTGCACCGTCCGGGGCACTTCATCGTCCGCGGCTCGCCGCTGGCGACCGTGTGGCCCCCCGGGGCAGCGGCATCGGTCACGCGCGAGTTGCGTCGAGCGCACGTCACCGGCCCCAATCGGACGCTCGCACAGGACCTCGCGTTTGCGGTCGACCAGCTCGTCGAGATCGCGATCCGGGCGCTGTCGCCGGCGGTCAACGACACGTTCACCGCACTGACCTGCATCGACTGGCTGGGCGACAGCCTGTGCAAGGTGACGACGCAGTGGGACCCGACGCGCGTGCATCGCGACGGCCACGGCTACGTGCGCGTGATCACGGCGCACGTCAGCTACGAACGGCTCGTCGAGCGTGCGTTCGAGAAGATCCGCCAGGCCGGCGCCGGCATGCCGGCGGTGTTGATCCGCCAGCTCGAGGCGCTGGTCGAGATCATCGAGCAGACATCCACGGCAGCGCAGCGACAGCTGCTGCTCAAGCAGGCGTTGATGCTGCACCGTGTCAGCGAGGAGTCGGTCGGCGAGCCCGCCGACCGCGCCGACGTCACGCGCACGTATCACGAGGTGCTAACCGCCGCCGCCCGGATGACCGAGCGAACACCTGAGGGGCGGTCGCCCTAAGCGCGGCGCCGGCGCAGGTAGGCGCCCATCCGCGTCAGCAGCTCGACGGGGTTGGCACGCTCATAGGCGGGGTCGAGCTCCGCGTACACGGACTCGACGTTGACGACGATCCGCTCGGGAGCGCCCCAATCGGCAAACTCGCCGAGGCCGATGTCGAGCGCGGCCTCGGCGGCGGGCATCCCCGCCCGCTGGCGCTCGGTCGCCTGGTCGCGAACGTACTCGAGGTAGCGGCGCAAGTCGCGCGCGCCTTGCTTGTCTGCCAGCGGACCGTGGCCCGGCACGATCGTGTCGACGTCGAGGCGCTCGATGTGCTCGCACGCGGCCAGCCAGTTGGACACCGGGCCCGCCCACGCGATCGGCGTCACGCCGACGAACAGGATGTCGCCGGTGAACACCGCCCGCGCGTCGGGGACATGGGCGATCACGTCACCGCGCGTGTGGGCCGGACCGAGCTCGAGCAGCTCGACGCGCCGGCCGCCGACGTCGAGCGTCAACGACCCGTTGAACGTCCGGTCGGGCAGGCGCAGCTCGATCCCGCCGAAGTCGTACGCCGCAAACGCATGGCGGACGAACGCGCCGAGGTCCTCGTCGAGCTCGGCTGACTGGAGCGCTGCGAGCAGCGCGGGCGGCACGTCCTGCATGTCGGCGATCGCGGCCTGCGCGGCGACGATCTCGACCTGCTCGGCGACGAGCTGGTTGCCGTACCAGTGGTCGCCGTTGCCGTGCGTGTTGAGCAGCTGGCGGATCGGATGCGCGTCGGTCAACGAGCGCATCGCATCGAGCATCTCGCGCGTGAGCTGCAGGTCAAACAGCGTGTCGACCAGCAGCGAGCCATCGTCGGCGACGATCAGGCCGGCGTTGCTCAGGCCCCAGCCGCCGTCGGGCGCCAGCCACGCGAACAGGCCGTCGCCGAGCTCGTGCAGGCCGTGCGTGTACGTCTGCTTCTGCTGCGCCACGCCGGGATCGTAACCGGCGCGGCCACGCTCGGGGGGGCGGGTTCGCCTCGCACGCCCCGACCGGCCGGGTCCGGCCCCCGGCGAGCTTGCAGCCAGGCGCTGCAGGTGGAAGGATCTCGCGCCGAGGTGGCGGCGTGAGTCCTACGCAGAGGCGGATGTTCCGGTTGCGCGTCGCGGCCGCCGTCGCGGTGCTGGTCAGCGCGGCCGGCACGGCCGACGCGATCGTGTCGAGCGCCGGCGGGCGGATCGGGCCGGTCAACCGCATCCAGCCAACCGGACGGCAGCTGCATCCGGTCGGCAAGCTGGTGGCGCTGGGCAACTTCCCGACCGGCGGCGCGCTGACCCCCGGGGGGCAGTTCTTGTGGACGCTGTCGGCGGGACGCGGGCGCAACGACATCCGGATCGTGCAGGTGGCCCCGATCGACGGCCACGGCGAGGGACGGATCGTGCAGAACATCCTGATGCCGGGGCTCAGCGGCGGGATCGCGATCTCGCCCGACGGCAACACGGCCTACGTGTCGGGGATCCCGCAGTCGGCCTACACCGACGAGCGCGTGCCGGCCAGCATCCCCGGTCGCGCCGGCAATGTGATCGCGGTGTTCAAGCTCAATCCGAGCACCGGCATCGCGCGGCGCGACGGCGTGATCGCGGTGCCGCCGCCAGCCGACGCGCCGGCCGAGCAGGCGTTCCCGCCGACGACGGCGAAGTCCTCCTGGCCGCGCGACCTGGCCGTCAGCCCCAACGGGCGCACGCTGCTCGCGGCACTCAACCTCGCCGACCAGGCGGCCGTGATCGACACCCGCACGCGCCGCGTCCGCTACGTCGCGGTCGGCCATTACCCGTACGGCGCCGCGATCACGACCGACGGCCGCTACGGGCTGGTGTCGAGCGAGAGCCAGGGAACCGTGTCGGTGATCAGGCTCGCGACGGCGTCGGCGCTCAAGACGATCGCGGTCGGCCCGCAGCTGTCAGGCGCTGAGGGGATCGCGGTCGACCCCCAGGCGCCGTTGGCGTTCGTCGCCAACGCCAACGAGGACGTGATCACGGCGATCAACACGCGGCGGATGCGGGTGCAGGGGCTGTTGTCGCTGATGCGCCAGCAGGGCAACGGCACGGCGCCGACGCAGCTGAGCGTCACCGGCGACGGCTGCGATCTGCTGTCGGCGGACTCCGGCGAGGACGCGGTCGCCGTGTTCGCGCTCTCGACCGCTGCGCGCTGCGATCCCGGCGCGCGCCGGCGCCGGTCGCTGAAGCGCTTCGAGCTGGTCGGACGCCTCCCCGTCGGCTCGTATCCGACGTTCGTCGCGGCGACGTCGGTGCACGCCCCGCTGGCGTGGATCTCCGCGCTGGGCGTCGGCGTCGGGCCCAACCCCAACGGGCCCAACCCCAACTCGCCCAACGACACGAGCAACTTCATCAACAGCTTCCGGTACCTGCCGTCGATCGTACGCGGTGACGCCGGGATTCTGCCGTTCCCGAGCGACGCCCGCATCCGCCGCTTGACGCCGGTCGCCGACCGCGAGCTGGTGCCGACCGACGCCCAGCAGCCTCCCGCCGGGACGCCGATCGTGGCCGACGGGCCGATCAAGCACGTATTCCTGATCGTCAAGGAGAACCGCACCTACGACCAGGTGCTCGGCGACGACGCCCGCGGCGACGGCGATCCCGCGTTGACGCTGTTCGGCCGCCAGATCACGCCCAACGAGCACGCGCTCGTGACCCGCTTCCCGCTGCTCGACCACGTCTACGCCGACTCCGAGGTGTCGATCGACGGCCACTACTGGACCGCGGCGGGAGCCGTCCCGGACTACGTCGTCAAGAACTGGCCGCCCAACTACGCCGCCCGCGGACGGCCGCTGGACTTCGGCGCCTACGAGGTGAGCGCGCCTCCGGAGGGCTTCATCTTCCAGCGCGCGCTGCAGGCCGGGGTCTCGTTCTACAACTACGGGGAGGCGTTTGCGGGGATCTCGCCCCTGCCCGACAAGGACCGCACGGCCGCCGAGACGGCAGTCGGCGCGCAGGTCGCCGCGGACTCGGACGTGGAGCTGTTCGGCGGCGGGCCGGCCTACCCCGGCGGGCCGTCGCTGCCGGCCTGCTACGACAGCGACG
>JBEKRJ010000429.1:0-4916 GCA_049518835.1 Solirubrobacteraceae bacterium | reverse complement strand
CGTTCGACGTTAGCCGCGAACTTCTGCGCGGTGGCGAGATAGGCCTGTACGGTCACGCCGCCTACGTGCGGGGTGGCGAGCACGTGCTCCTGCAGGAGAGGATCGGCGGGGTCGACCGGCTCCTGCCAGAAGACGTCGAGGCCCGCTCCAGCCAGCTGGCGGTCACGGAGCGCGGCAAGGAGCGCGTCGTGATCAACAAGCGGGCCGCGTCCGACGTTTATCAGTAGTGCACCGGGTCGCAAGGCCGCCAGCCGCCGATGAGCCGGCTGGCGGGCGAGACGGACGAGTAACCCACAACCTCACCTCGGGCAACGACCGTCAACGGGCGGGCGCTCCGGCGCCCACCCGCCCACAGACCAGTCCGATCGCCGAACGAGCCCTTGAAGGAGAACCGATCCTGCTCTTGGTGGCCTGCGTCGCCGGAATGCGATTCTCTCGACCCGCCCTGCGAGGGCGGCAAGGAAGGATGCCAGGCCCTCCAACTCGTAGGCACGTTGCGCGACGGCTTGGCGGCCGAGTTCAGGTCGCCTCGGCCGCATTAGCGGCGGGGAGACGCGCGATACCGCTGGCCCCCGCCGCCCGCGAGACCGCGAGAGTTACTGCCTTGACCACGTTACGGTTGAACACGCTTGGAATGATGTACTCGGCGTCCAGCTCGTCGTCCACGACGACTCGGGCGATGGCTTGGGCCGCGGCGAGCTTCATCTCCTCGTTGATCGTCGTGGCGCGCACGTCCAGCGCACCGCGGAAGACACCCGGAAAGGCCAGCACGTTGTTGATCTGATTCGGGTAATCGGAGCGGCCCGTGGCCATCACCGCAACATACGGGCCGACGGCCTCCGCACTCACCTCGGGCTCCGGGTTAGCCAGCGCAAACACGATCGGCCTCGCTGCCATCAGGCGCACGGCCGCTTCGGACACCGCACCCGGCCCAGACACGCCGACGAGGACGTCAGCGCCCGGCAGCACCTCGTTGGCCATACCGCGTTCTCCGGTGGGGTTTGTGCGCGCGGCGAGCGCCGCACGGACCGGATCCAAGCCAGGGCGCCCGGCATACAGCGCGCCCTCGATATCGCACACGATGATGTTGCGCACACCGTGGGCCAGCAGGATCTCGGTGCATGCAGTGCCTGCAGCGCCGGCGCCGACGACCACGACCTTGACCGCCGCGGCATCCTTCTCGACGACGCGCAGAGCATTCATCAGCGCGGCGAGGACAACGATCGCGGTGCCGTGCTGGTCATCATGGAAGACCGGAATGTCAAGCTCCTCGCGTAGGCGCCGCTCGATCTCGAAGCAGCGTGGCGCAGAGATGTCCTCCAGGTTGATCGCGCCAAACGTCGGCGCCAGCGCCTTCGCGAACTCAACGATCCGATCAGGATCCTTGGTTCCCAGGCAGAGCGGGAACGCATCGATCCCAGCAAGCTCTTTGAACAACAGCGCCTTTCCCTCCATCACCGGCATCGCGGCCTCCGGCCCGATATCCCCCAACCCGAGCACAGCCGTCCCGTCCGAGATCACCGCGACGCTGTTGCCCTTGATCGTCAGCGACCACGCCTTGGCGAGGTCGCGGGAGATCGCCAGACTGACGCGCGCGACCCCCGGCGTGTAGGCCATCGAGAGCTGATCGCGGGTCTTCACCGGGACCCTACCGTTCACCTCGATCTTGCCACCGGCGTGCATCTGAAACGTACGGTCAGTGACGTGATCCACCGTCACGCCGTCCAGGGCTCCAACGGCCTCGGCGACCGCCTCGGCGTGCGCGGCATCCGAACACGCGACCGTCACGTCGCGCACCACCTCACCGCGCTCGACCCGCACAAGGTCAATCGCACCAAGGATCGAGCCCGTCTCCCCGATCGCGCCGGCAACCCGCGCGAACGCCCCCGGCCGCTGGCGCAGGCGCAGGCGCATCGTGATGCTGTAGGACGCCGACGGGTGCTGAGCGGAGATGGACGGCGCTCCCGCCCCCGCCCCCGCTCCCGCCCCCAGGGGCGTGATCGTGGCCTCCGTCGCGACTTCGAGATTTTCGCTCTCGCTCTCAGATGTCATGGTTGAAGACCGCGAATCAGCCGAAGGACAAAGCCGCCGCCCGCGCCAGCTTCAATTGGTGCGCGGACGTACACGCAGCTGATCGTACCCCTCGCGCTAACGCTGCGATCCACGCGTCAGCGGCCTCCCGGAGATCAGCTCGTCGACCCTTGCGATCAGCTCCGCCGCGCTGGATCATGGGGCGTCATTAGGCGACCGCTACCGAACGCCTTTGCGCCCGGCGGTAGCATTCGTTACTAGCTCGCCTCAATCAACTGGCGGCTTGGTTTTCCGGCTCCAGCTCTCGGCCGGTGTTGGTGGTGTTGACTGTCTGCGGTCCGCGCCGTCAGGCGCGCGTCAGGAGCTGAACCCATGTGGCCGTTTACCGAACCGCCCGATTTGCCCCGCTGGACAGGACGTAGGGGGGCCGCGCGATGAGCGAGCCATCCCGACGTCGCAAGCATGTGCCCGCCGCGCCCGAAGTTCACGATGGCGGGTCGGCCCGGGGCCGAACGTTGCTGGGACGCATGGACCGGCTGCCGGGGTGGCCGTTGCCCCACTTTGACCTGTTTGTGCTGGGGCTGGCGTACTTCTTCGTGTTCTACGACATCACCGACATCGGCTTCGGGATGCCGGCCATCGTCAAGCAGTTCAACCTCAGCACCAACGACGTGAAGTTCGTGGCGATAGCCATCGGGCTGGTCGGCTACATCGTGGGGTCAAACCTCGTCGGGGCGCTCGCAGCCCATCGCGGCCGCCGGCTCGCGTTCCTTGTCTCGCTGCTCATCTCCGGCCTGGGATCGCTCGGCACCGCGTTTGCGACCGGGGTCGTCACCCTGTCGCTGTGGCGTTTCCTGACCGGTATGGGCGTCGGTGCGGCCCTCAACCTAGCGTCGACGTATGTGGGAGAGCTCTCTCCTTCCTCGCAGCGAGGCCGTATCTCGGTGAGGATGTTCATGATCGGCATCATGGGCCAGGCCATCACGCCGTTCGTGGCCCTCGCCCTTGTACCGAACTTCCACATCGGCTGGCGGCTGCTGTTTGCGATCGGCGCCTTCATCGGCCTAGCGGGCGTGCTGTTCGCACGGCGGCTGCCGGAATCACCCCGATGGCTGATCGAGCATGGCCGCCTCAATGAGGCCGAAGAGTTGGTCGAGTCGATGGAGCGGCGCTTCGCGCCGGAGGAACTGGCGGCGTCCGCAGCGTCGGCGTCGGCCGCGCGGCTCCTCGGTGGGCTCGAGGGCATTCCGCCGCTCGGCGAGAACGAGGACCCGGGCACCATGCGCGAGCTGCTGCACGGGCGCTACGGCCTCGCGGTCTTGGCGATGACCACCATGTGGTTCATGTGGTACATCGGCAACTACGGGTTCCTGGGAGACGGCGCGACCCTGCTCTCCGGGAACGGCCTCGGGATCGGAAGCTCGATCCTTTACCTGGCGGTCGGAGCGATCGGGTACCCGGTGGGGGCGGGGATCATGCTCCTCACGGCCGACAGGATCGAGCGCAGGCTCCTGATCTTCGGCGCCACGGTCGTGTGGCTGATCGGGATGCTGCTGATCGGGACCCTCGCCAGCGGCGTGGTCGTGACCATCGGCTCGTTCCTGGCGTCGCTGGCCCTGGGATCCTACCTACAGGTCGCCTACACCTTCACCGCCGAGAACTTCCCAACTCGCCTGCGGGCCCGCGGGTTCGCCCTGGCTGACGGAGGCGGACACCTCGGCGGGGCCGTAGGCGCGCTCCTGCTACCCGCACTGGTGACCGGCAGCACGTTCTTCATCGGGTTCGCCAGCATCGGAATCACTGGGCTGCTGGCCGGCATGATCGCCCTGGGCGGCCCGAAGACCAGCGGCCTCTCACTCGAGAAAGTCACACAACGCCGGCTGCGCAGATCAACGAGACCGGGAGTTGTCTGACCGCCGCATTAGCTGGTCGGAGGACATGCTGCGGGCCTCAATGTCCGCTCGTCGCGTTGCAAGCGGGGTGCGGGACGACTTCTAGCTAATTATACCATGGCTGTCACGGATGATTCCACGTGAGTGTCAGTGTGAGTGTCACTTGCGGCTGTGTCGGAGTGAACGGCAGTGACAGTGGGAGACTGTCGGCTGGTGGCGGCACGTAGCGCGTCGCGCTCGATCGCGATCACGAGCTCGGCGAGGTGGCGGTAGCCGACGATCCGCCGGAACTGCCGTTCGGCCTCGAGCATCCCGGCGGCGGTCCAGCGCTTGCGCATATCGCCCTCGCGCCAGCGCTTGACGTTGCGCTGGGTGCGGCGGACGATCTCGATCATCGACTCGCACGGGTTCGTCGAGCACAGCGTCTTGGCGAGCTGGCCAGTGATCCCGAGCCGCATCACCGTCAGCGTCTCGCTGAGGCCTTCGCGCAGCGAGGCGCCGGCGTCGGGCCAGCTGCGCTCCAGCTCGGCGGCGAGCGCCTGGAGGCGACGCTCGGCCTCGCTGGCCTTGCCCAGCGCCCAAGCGGCGCGGATCCGCGCCCGGATCCGCGGCCGCTCGCTCTCGGGGAGTAGGTCGCAGACGTTGCGCTCCTTGTGGCGGTGGCAGCGATGCACAAGCGCGTGCTCGCCGAAGACGTCCTTGATCGCGCGGCGGATCGCCTTACCGCCGTCGATCACGAACAGGATCGCCTGCTCGGGATCCAGGCCCCGGGCGACGAGGTCTGCGAGCAGCTCCCGCGCCAGCGTCGCGTTCTCGGTGCTGCCTTCCCACAGTCCCAGCGGGAGCTTGACGCCGTCGGTGCTGATCCCCAGCGCGACGACGTGCGTGCGCTCGGCGATCTCCATCCCGTCGAGCATCATCACCGCAAGGCGCACGTCATCCAGCCGGCGACCCATCAGCTCCTTTAGCGCGGTGCGGGTCGACTCCACGAAC
>JBEKRJ010000428.1:0-4919 GCA_049518835.1 Solirubrobacteraceae bacterium | reverse complement strand
ACAACCTGCGCGTGCTGGACTTCTCGCGCGTGCTCGCGGGGCCGTTCGCGACGATGATGCTCGCCGACCTCGGTGCGCAGGTGCTGAAGGTCGAGCGCCCGCCGGGCGGCGACGACACGCGCGGCTGGGGCCCGCCGTTCGAGCACGGCGGTGACGCGACGTACTTCATGTCGGTCAACCGCAACAAGACCAGCGTCGCGCTCGACCTCTCAGACGCGGGCGACCTCGCGCACGCGCGCGCGCTCGCGGCGCGGGCGGACGTGATCGTCGAGAACTTCCGGCCCGGGGTGATGGACTCGCTCGGGCTCGGCTACGAGGCGCTCAGCGCCGCCAACGGCGGGCTGGTGTACTGCTCGATCACCGGCTTTGGCCGCGGGGCGGGCGCGGCGCTGCCCGGCTATGACCTGCTGGTGCAGGCGCTCGGCGGGCTGATGAGCATCACCGGCCCGGCCGACGGCGAGCCGCAAAAGGCCGGCGTCGCGCTCGTCGATGTGCTCGCTGGCCTGTTCTCGACCGTCGGGATCCTCGCGGCGCTGCGCGCTCGCGAGGTCACCGGTCGCGGGCAGCGGGTCGAGGTCGACCTGCTGTCGGCGCTGCTGGCGGCGCTCGTCAACCAGGCCTCGGCGTTCACGATCGCCGGCGTGGTGGCGGGTCGGATGGGCACCGCGCACCCCAGCATCGCCCCGTACGAGCTGCTGCGCTGCCGCGAGGGCGAGCTGGTCGTCGCGGTCGGGACCGACCGCCAGTTCGCGGCGCTGTGCGAGGTGATCGGCGCGCCGGCGCTGGCCGCCGATCCACGGTTCGCCAGCAACGCCGACCGGGTCGGCAACCGCGGCGCGCTGCGCGACGCGCTGCTCGCGCTGCTCGCCGCCCGCCCCGCGCACGAGTGGTCACAACGGCTGACCGGGGCGCGCGTGCCCGCCGGCGAGGTCAACGACCTGCGCGGCGCGTTCGCGCTCGCGCAGTCGCTCGGCCTCGATCCGATCGTCTCGCTGCCGCGCCCCGACGGGCCGCCCGTGCCGCTGACCCGCAACCCGATCGGCCTGTCAGGCACGCCGCCGTCGTACCGCAGCGCGCCGCCGGCGATGCCGGCGCCGGGGACGCCGCCGCCCGGCTGGCAGTGAGGGCGATCGGCTTGGCATTGAGGCCCGTGCGCCCGCCTGCCCGGGTGGTGCCCGTACAGTTCCGACCCGTGTCCCCGGCCCGGATCGACAACGCGGCGCTGACGTTTGCCCGCACCCGCGGCCATTGGCGCTGTGCGGAGCGGACGGTGGCCGCGTACACGCGCGCCGGCGAGCACGCCGCGTGCTGGTTTGCGCTCGGCCTCGCCGGCGCCGCGCTGGCGCCGCAGCGCCGGGGGCTGTGGCTGCGGGGCGTGCGGATCGTCGCCGGCGCGTATGCGCTCAACTTCGCGGTCAAGCTCGCCGTGCGCCGGCGCCGCCCGCAGCTGCCGGGGCTGGCGCCGCTGGCGCCGACGATCACGGGGCTGTCGTTCCCCAGCGCGCACGCGACGACGTCGTTTGCGGCCGCGCGGGCGTTCAGCGCGGTCGCGCCGGCGGGGCCGCTGTACGCCGCGGCGGTGGCGCTCGCCGGCAGCCGTCCGTACCTCGGGCTGCACTACCCGTCAGACGTGGTCGCCGGGGCGCTGCTCGGAACCGCCGTCGCGCAGGCGTGGCCGCGATGAAGGTCGGGATCGTCGGGCTGCCCAACGCCGGCAAGTCATCGCTGTTCACGGCGTTGACCGGCGTCGCCGCGGAAGCTGCCAACTACCCGTTCACGACGATCGAGCCCAACATCGCGGTCGTGCCGGTCGCCGACGAGCGCCTCGACGCGGTCGCCGCGACCGTGCGCGCGTCGAAGGTCGTCCCCGACACGATCGACTTCCACGACATCGCCGGGCTGGTCGCCGGCGCGCACCGCGGCGAGGGGCTCGGCAACCGGTTCTTGGCCAACATCCGCGAGACCGACGCGATCGTGCACGTCGTCCGCACCCACAACGACCCCGGGGTCGTGCACCCGGACGGGCGCGTCGACCCGCTGGCGGACATCGAGACGATCGAGACCGAGCTCGTGTACGCCGATTTGGAGCAGGCAGAGCGCCGGCTGGAGCGGGTCGCGCGGACCGCTCGCAGCGGCGAGCGCCGCGCGGTCGCGGAGGCCGAGTGGCTCGGGCGGCTGATCGAGGCGCTGCAGGCGGGGCGGCCGGCACGGACCGTGCCGGCACCCACGGACGCGCCCGATGCGGTCGCATTGCTGCAGCCACTGACGGCCAAGCCGGTGCTGTTCGTCGCCAACATCGACGAGGGGTCCGCCGAGGACGGGGTCCCAGCGGCGGTCGCCGCGCACGCCGCTTCGGTCGGCGCCGGCGCGGTCGCGGTCTCGGCGCGGCTGGAGGCGGAGCTCACGGAGCTCGACGCCGACGACGCGGCGGCGATGCGCGCCGACCTGGGGCTGACCGAGTCGGGGCTGCAGACGGTCGTCCGGGGGGCGTTTGCGCTGCTTGACCTGGTGGCGTTCTTCACCGCCGGCGAGGACAAGCCGGCGCAGTCCTGGCATCTGCGCAGCGGGCTCTCGGTGTGGCACGCGGCGGGGATGATCCACTCCGACATCCAGCGCGGGTTCGTACGCGCGGAGGTGGTGGCGTGGGACGCTTTGGTCGGCGCCGGCGGGTATGCCGGCGCGCGCGAGCGGGGCGCGCTGCGGCTGGAGGGGCGCGACTACCAAGTCGCCGACGGCGACGTGATCACGGTCAAGTTCACGCCGTAAGCCGGGGGGGTGTGGGATGTTTGTGTGAATAATTCATACAAACATCCCGACCGCCTGGCGGGGCCGTGGATGTTGGCCGCCACAGTGGCGGCAAAGATCCCAACCGCCTACAGGTCGCTGACGTCCTGTGCCTGCTCGAGGCGCTCGGCGAGCCGGTTGAGCCCGTAGCGGCGCGCCGCCTCAGCGCCGCCGGCCAGGTCGGTCGGGCGATCCGCCGGCCGCGCCAGCACCACGATCCGCAGCGTCGCGATCTCCCGGAACGCGCGCAGCTCGTCGGCGTGCTCGGTCAGGACGGCGGCGGTGCGCGGGCGCAGCTTCCCCGGGCGTCCGGCGGCCGCGATCGCGCCCTCCAGCGAGCCGTGCGCGCACAGCAGCTCGGCGGCCGTCTTGGGGCCGATCCCGGGCGCGCCGGGGAGCCCGTCGGACGGGTCGCCACGCAGCGCGATGAAGTCCGGCACGAGCGCCGGCGAGACGCCGTAGCGGCGCATGACCTCGGCCGGGTCGACCTCCTCGAAGCCGCTTGCGCGGGCGGTCAAGAACACCACGCTGACGCGCTCGTCGACGCACTGGTACATGTCGCGGTCGCCGGTCGCGAGCAGCGCGCGGCCGCCGGCGTCGCGCTCGGCCGCCGCCAGCGAGCCGAGCAGATCGTCGGCCTCGAGCGCCGGCGCCGTCTCGACCGCCCAGCCGAACGCGCCGAAGAACGCCGGCGCCTGCGCAAACTGCCACGCCAGCGCGTCGGGCACGGCCGGGCGGGCGGCGTGGTAGCCGGGGTACAGCTGCGTGCGGTACGCGGCCGCCTCGGCGCCGAAGCACGCCACGATCGCCCGCGGCAGGCGATCGGCCGCGATCCGCAGCAGGATGTTGGCGGCGCCGAGCAGCGCGTTGACGGGATGCCCGTCGACGCCGCGGATCGAGTCCGGCAGCGCGAAGAACGACCGGTACAGGACGAACGGGGCGTCGACGGCGAGCAGCGGGGGTGGCATCAGATCGCCCGCCTTAGCGGACGCCGACGACGGGGCCGGCGAGGCCGCTGTAGAGGACGCGATAGCTGCCGGGGCCGGGGACGCCGACCCCGTAGCTGCCGCCGGCGCGCACCCGCGCGTGCGCGACCGTGCGCCAGCTCCCCGCGGCGCCGGCGCGCTGGACGGCGATCCGGATCCCCGCGCGGGCCGGGAACACGACCCCGTGCAGGCCGAGCGCCGCGCCACGCACGATCTGGCGCGCGACCGCCCTGACCGCCGCCGCGACCCCGGCGGCGGATCCCACCGGCCGGCCCGCGACGGAGCGCACGAGCTGCGACGGCGGCCCCGGCGTAGCGGTGATCGTGGTGAAGCGCGCGTATGTGCTCAGCAACCCGAACGCCTCCTGCAGCTGGCTGCCGGTGACCGACGTGCTGCCGGCACTGCCGACGACGCCGGCGGCGACGATCCGCGGCGAGGCGCCGTGCTGGGTGACCTGGATCCCGATCAGCGCGCCCTTCACGAGCGCGCCCAGCTTCGCCTGCGCCGCCGCGGGGGTCAGCTGCAGGCGCCAGCGGTAGTACGGATCGCCGCCGGCGCTGTCGTACGGGTCCGGCACCCCGCGCAGCCACGGCTCTGGCGTCGAGCCCGGCCACACGTTCTCGTTGTCCTCGGTGTGGCCACCGGAGCTGGCGAAGAAGTAGGTCGCGGCCGGCGCGCCGTCGTAGAGCAGCACCTGGCCGCTGGTCGCGTCGACCGCCGCGTCGGTCGCCGCGGTCTCGGCGCCGACGCCACCGTACACCTGCGAGCGCGCGTCGTCGTACACGTCGAACGCCGTGCCGCCGGCGTCGGACGTGAGCGCGTACGTCCGCGCCGCGACCGCCTGCGCCGCCAGCGCCGGCGCCGGCCAGCCGGCGGGCATCTCGCCGGCGACCACGCCACGGACATAGTCGTCGAGGCCGACGGCGTTGACGACCTCGACCCCGCCGCCCGAGGCAGCGGGGCGCAGTTCCAGCGCGCCGCGGTACTGGCCCACGCCGGCAAGCGTCACCGGGCCGGCGCCGGCGATCGTCAGCGGCGCCGGGAACGGCCCGAGCTGCTTGCCGCCTGACCGCGTCCCCGCCGCCGGCACCGGCGCCGGCGCGCCTGAGCCACCCTGGGGCGCCAGCATCAGCCGCCCGCCGGCGGTCG
>JBEKRJ010000427.1:0-4921 GCA_049518835.1 Solirubrobacteraceae bacterium | reverse complement strand
GTCCCGGCGGCGGTGGCGGCGGTCCGGGTGGCGGCCGTCCCGGTGGCGGCGGCGGCCGGCCCGGTGGCGGCGGTCCGGGTGGCGGGCGTCCCGGCGGTGGCGGCGGGCGTCCTGGTGGCGGCGGCGGTGGTGGAGCCCCCGGTGGCTCCGGTGGCGGCGGCGGTGGTGGAGCCTCCGGTGGCTCCGGTGGCGGAGAAGGAGGTCGTGGCTGATGCTTGCCCCGAAGCGAGTCAAGCACCGAAAGGTCCATCGCGGCCGGCGTGCCGGGCTGTCGCGAGGCCAGGTCAAGGTTCAGTTCGGCGAGTACGGGCTCAAGGCACTCGACGCCGGCTGGCTGACCAACCGGCAGATCGAGGCCGCGCGAATCGCGATGACGCGCAAGATCAAGCGTGGCGGCAAGGTGTGGATCAACGTGTATCCCGACAAGTCGTTCACCAAGAAGCCGGCTGAGACGCGGATGGGCTCCGGCAAGGGCTCGCCCGAAGGCTGGGTGGCGGTGGTCAAGCCAGGGCGAGTGATGTTCGAGCTCGCCGGCGTGTCCGAGCCGCTCGCGCGCGAGGCGATGCGCCTCGCCGGCCACAAGTTGCCGGTACGAACGAAGTTCGTGCTGCGGGAGGAGGGCTGAGCGTGAAGCCGATCGAGCTGCGCGACCTCAGCGAGGCCGACCTGCGCGACCATCTGCGTACCGCCCGGCGGGAGCTGTTCGGACTGCGCTTCCAGCACGCGACCGGCGAGCTCGACAACACGGCCGGTCTCGCGCGCGCCAAGCGCGAGGTCGCCCGCGCGCTGACGGTTGCGCGTGAACGAGGATTGGACATCAATGGCTGACGAGGACATCGAACAGGCGCCGGCGTCGGCGGGCGAGGCGGACGCGCCCGTGGCGCCGCGCAAACGACTGACGCGCGCCGAGCGGCGGGCGCGCGCGCTGGCCGCCCGAGCCAGGCCGCGGCCGCCGCGGACGCCCGAGGAGCGCCACGCCGAGCGCGTCGCCGAGCGCAAGCGCAAGGCGCAGCTGCGCCGGGTCGAGCGCCAGCACGCGCACGCCGGCGCGGCCGACACGCCAACGGTGGTGGCCACGCCCGCGCGTGAGCGCCCGCCCGGAGTGCAGAAGACGCGCCAGGGCGTGGTCGTGTCCGACCGTGCCGACAAGACGATCACGGTCCGGATCGACACGGCGCGCCGTCACCGCCGCTACGAGAAGATCGTGCGCACGTCGCGGACGCTGCACGCCCACGACGAGCGCAACGACGCGCACCTCGGCGACACGGTGATCGTGCGCGAGTCGCGGCCGCTGTCGCGGACCAAGCGCTGGCGCTTGGTCGACGTGATCGAGAGGGCGAAGTAGTGATCCAGAACGAGACTCGACTCCGCGTCGCCGACAACACGGGAGCGCGTGAGATCCTGGTGATCCGCGTCAAGGGCGGGCACCGGCGCCGCTACGCCGGCGTCGGCGACATCGTCACCGCGACCGTCAAGGCCGCCAGCCCGCAGGGCTCGGTCAAGAAGGGCGACGTCGTCACGGCGGTGGTCGTACGCACGAAGAAGTCCTATGGTCGTGAAGACGGGACGTATATCGCCTTTGACGAGAATGCAGCCGTGCTGATCGACAACCAGAACAATCCGCGCGGAACGCGCATCTTCGGCCCCGTCGCGCGCGAGTTGCGCGAGCGTAACTTCATGAAGATCGTGTCGCTGGCGCCGGAGGTGCTGTAGCGATGCCGGCGCGGATCAGGAGCGGTGACGAGGTGATCGTCGTCGGCGGCAAGGACCGCGGCAAGCGCGGGAAGGTGCTGCGCGTCGAGCGCAAGCAAGACCGCGTGGTCGTCGAGGGCGTCAACGTCGTCAAGCGCCACCAGCGCCCCCGCCAGGTAACAGGGGCCCAGCGCGCCGAGCAGGTCGGCGGCGTGATCGAGAAGGAAGGGCCGATCCACGTGTCAAACGTGATGCTGGTCGACCCCAGGGATGGCAAGCCGACGCGCGTCGGCGTCGAGCTCGACGACGGCAAGCGCCGGCGGGTCGCCCGCCGCAGCGGAACGAGGCTCGACTGATGTCGGTCGCGCGACTGAAGGACAGGTATGTGGCGGAGATCCGTCCGGCGTTGATGACCCGGTTTGGCTACTCGACGCCGATGCGGGCCCCGAAGATCGTCAAGGTCACGGTCAACATGGGCGTCGGCGATGCCAAGCAGGACTCCAACATGCTGGAGGCGGCCGCGACGCAGCTGGCGACGATCACCGGGCAGCGGCCGAGCGTGCGCCGGGCGCGCAAGTCGATCGCGCAGTTCAAGGTCCGCGAGGGGATGCCCGTCGGGGTCGCCGTGACGCTGCGCGGCGAGCGCTCGTACGAATTCCTGGACCGGCTGATGTCGGTCGCGATCCCGCGCATCCGGGACTTCCGGGGGCTAAACCCGCGGTCGTTCGACGGCCGCGGCAACTACTCGATGGGTGTGCGCGAGCAGATCATCTTCCCCGAGATCGACTACGACGCGATCGATCAGGTCCGCGGGCTTGACATCACGATTACGACGACGGCGCCGACCGACGAGGAGGCGTTCGCGCTGCTCGCGGCGCTCGGGATGCCGTTTTCAAAGGAAGGCCGCTCGCCGGCCTCGACACAGACTTAGAAGGAGCACATGGCCAAGATTTCACAGCGTGTCCGCCAGCAGCGGACGCCCAAGTACAAGACGAGGGGCTACAGCCGTTGCCGCCGCTGCGGCCGCGCACGCGCCGTCTATCGCAAGTTCGGCGTCTGCCGGATCTGCCTGCGCGAGCTGGCCCACAACGGCTACGTGCCCGGGATGACGAAGTCGAGCTGGTGATCGCATGTCGATGACCGACCCAATCGCGGATTTCATGACGCGGCTGCGCAACGGCGCCAAGGCCCAGCACCAGGACGTCACGATCCCGTCCTCCAAGCTCAAGCGCGAGCTCGCGCGGATCCTCAAGGAGCAGGGTTACATCGAGGACTGGGAGGTGCGGGCTGCCGGCGGCGGGCAGCCGGGCGAGCAGATCACGGTCACGCTCAAGTACACCGAAGAGCGCAAGCCGGTGATCTCAGGCATGCAGCGCGTGTCTCGCCCCGGTCGGCGCACGTATGTCGATCACGCGCACATCCCCCGCATCCAGGGCGGGATGGGGACCGCGATCATCTCGACCTCGCAGGGCGTGATGACCGGCCACGACGCTCGCCTGCACGGCGTCGGCGGGGAAGTCGTGGCGCGGGTCTGGTAGACAGAGTGGTGAGCCATGTCCCGAATCGGTAGGCAGCCAATCCAGGTCCCGGCGGGCGTTTCGATCGCGATCGAGCCCGAGCGCGTGACCGTCAACGGCCCCAAGGGCGAGCTCTCCGAGCACATCCATCGCGACATCGAGGTGCAGCGGGTCGGCGAGGAGTTGCGGGTCGTGCGCCCGACGGACCGTGGCGAGCACCGCGCGCTGCACGGGCTGACGCGGACGCTGGTCGCGAACATGGTCCAGGGCGTGACGGCGGGATTCGAGAAGCGGCTCGAGATCCAGGGCGTCGGCTACCGCGCGGCGCTGCGCGGCCGCGACCTCGAGCTCGCGCTCGGCTACTCGCATCCGGTCTCGATCAAGGCGCCGGACGGGATCGAGTTCGAGGTCCCGCAGCCGACGCGGATCGTCGTCAAGGGCGCGTCCAAGCAGCAGGTGGGGGAGATCGCCGCGCAGATCCGCAAGCAGCGCAAGCCCGAGCCCTACAAGGGCAAGGGGATCCGCTACGAGGGCGAGCACGTGGCTCGCAAGGTCGGTAAGCGCGCATGACCGTCAAGACTGCCCCTGCGCGCAGGCTCAAGCGCCGCCGGCGAGTGCGCGCGAAGGTCCGCGGCACCGCGCAGCGGCCCCGGATCTCGGTCTTCCGCTCCAACCGCGGGATCTCTGCGCAGCTGATCGACGATGACCGCAGCGCGACGATCGTCGCCGTCAACTGGACCGAGAACGAGCTTCGCGAGCTGCACGCCGGCGAGCAGGCGCGGCGCGCGGGCGAGCTGCTCGCGCAGCGCGCGCAGGCGGCCGGGATCGACCGCGCGGTGTTCGATCGCGGCGGATACCAGTACCACGGGCGCGTGCAGGCGCTCGCCGACGGAGCCCGCGAGGGCGGGCTCGAGTTCTGAGTCGCTACCCTGGGTCGCTGATGCCAGCACGAGATCGCACAGTTTCGTCTTCGGGCCTCGACCTCCAGGAACGGGTCGTCGAGATCAACCGCGTCGCCAAGGTCGTCAAGGGCGGCCGGCGCTTCTCGTTCACCGCGCTGGTCGTCGTCGGCGACGAGCGCGAGGTCGTCGGCGTCGGCTACGGCAAGGCCAACGAGGTGCCGGTCGCGATCCAGAAGGCCGTCGAGCGCGCCAAGAAGAACCTCTACCGCGTCCCCAAGCACGGGGCGACGATTACCCACCAGACGACCGGCGTGTTCGGTGCCGGGCGCGTGTTCCTGAAGCCCGCGGCCCCCGGAACCGGCGTGATCGCCGGCGGCGGCGTGCGCGCCGTGCTCGAGCTCGCGGGGATCAACGACATCCTTTCCAAGAGCCTTGGCTCGCAGAATCCGATCAACCTCGTGAAGGCGACGATGGCTGGGCTCGAGTCGCTGCGCACGCCGGATGAGGTGGCGATCTTGCGAGGGTTGACGGTGAACCAAGTCCTTGGGCTGACGACGGAGTCCGGGTCCGGGTCTGCCGCGGGGTTGACGACCGAATCCGCGTCCGCCGCCCCCGCTCTCAGTCCGAACGGGGATGAGGTGCCGACTACGCGAGGGGACGCGGACGCGGACTCGTCGTCAACTGCAGAGCCGGTGGTGGCCTCGTCGGACGTGGACACGGCTTCGATTGGAGAGCCGTTTGAGGCGGCGGCTGATCCTGAGCCGGTTTCGGGTGGGGAGCCGGTTGAGGACGTGCCGGCTGAGTCTGATG
>JBEKRJ010000426.1:0-4928 GCA_049518835.1 Solirubrobacteraceae bacterium | reverse complement strand
CTGAAGGCGATCGACTCGATGATCCCGATCGGCCGCGGCCAGCGCGAGCTGATCATCGGCGACCGCCAGACCGGCAAGACGGCGATCGCGATCGACGCGATCATCAACAACAAGGATCGCGACCTGGTCTGCGTGTACGTCGCGATCGGCCAGCGCAAGTCGACGGTCGTCGCGCTCGCGAAGACGCTCGAGGACGCGGGCGCGCTCGACAACACGATCATCGTGATGGCCGCCGCCGACGAGGCCGCGCCGATCAAGTTCCTGGCGCCATACGCGGGCTGCGCGATGGCCGAATACTTCCTCTATAACGGCAAGGCCGCGCTGGTGATCTACGACGACCTCACCAAGCACGCGTACGCGTACCGCCAGATGTCGCTGCTGTTGCGCCGCCCACCGGGCCGCGAGGCGTATCCCGGCGACGTCTTCTATCTGCACTCGCGGCTGCTGGAACGGGCGGTCAAGCTCAACGACGAGCTCGGTGGCGGCTCGCTGACGGCGCTGCCGGTGATCGAGACGCAGGCGGGTGACGTGTCTGCGTACATCCCGACAAACGTGATCTCGATCACCGACGGCCAGATCTTCCTCGAGCCGAAGCTGTTCTACTCCGGCGTGCGCCCGGCGATCAACGTCGGCATCTCGGTCTCGCGGGTCGGCGGCAACGCCCAGATCGCGCCGATGCGCAAGGTCGCGGGCCGGCTCAAGCTCGAGCTGTCGCAGTACCGCGAGCTGGAGGCGTTCTCGCAGTTCGGCTCCGAGCTCGATCCCGACACGCAGCGCACGCTCGCGCGCGGCGAGCGGCTCGTGAAGATGCTCAACCAGGCCGAGCGCCACCCGTTGGCGGTCGAGGATCAGGTGATCCAGATCTACGCCGCGACCAACGGCTATCTCGACCGGATCACGGTCAACCGCGTCGAGGTGTTCCTGAACGCCCTGACCGAGTCGGTGCGCGGCAACGAGCCCGAGCTGCTGGCGCAGATCGCCGCCGGGGAGTGGAGCGACGAGGTCCAGTCGGGCGTCGACCAGGCCGTCGAGCGCTTCGCCGAGGACTTCGGCTTCGAGCTCGACGAGGAGGGGCATCCGCTCGAGGACGCCGACCGCGACGTGCCCGCCCGCGGCGCGCCCGTGGGCGCCAACGGCGCCGCTGCGGGCAGCGTGGAAAGCGAGCGCAAGGAGGAGCAGGCCGTCCCGGCGTGAGCCGGGAGCCTGATTTGCAATGGCGACTTCGCAGCGCGATGTCCGCAACCGGATCGGCGCGGTCAAGAACATCGAGAAGATCACCCGCGCGATGGAGATGGTCGCCGCGGCCCGGCTGCGGCGCGCCGAGCAGCGGATCGAGGCGCTGCGCCCATACGCCAGTGCGATCCGACGGATGACGCGGCAGGCGGCGGAGGCGGCCGCGAACGTCCCCAACCTGCCGATCCTGACCGAGCACCAGCAGGTCGGGTCGGTCGGGCTGCTGTTGATTGCCGGCGACCGCGGCCTCGCGGGCGCCTTCAACTCCAACATCGTCCGCGGCGGCGTCGCGGCCGCCCGCCAGCACGATGCCGCCGGCCGGCGCCCCGTTTACTTCGCGTCGGGCCGGCGGGTCGCGACCTCGCTCAGCTTCCGCGGGATGGACCCGGCCGCGAGCTTCACCGGCTTCACCGACCGCCCCGCGTACGCCGACGCCCGCCGGATCGCCGAGCGACTGATGGCGGCCTATGTCGACAACGAGGTTGATCAGGTCGAGGTCTTCTACAACGGCTACATCTCGCCGATCTCGCAGGTCGTGGCGCGCGAGACGCTGCTGCCGCTACAGCGGGCGACCGTGCTCGACGTGGCCCCCGACGACGACCAGTCCGAGTCCCAGCAATCAGGGCACCGCGCGCTCGTCGAGTACGAGCCCGACCCGGAGGAGATCCTGCGTCGGCTGGTGCCCGACTACGTCGAGATCTCGATCTACCGCGCGCTGCTGGAGTCGACCGCCTCCGAGCACGGCGCGCGGATGACCGCGATGCGCAACGCGTCCGAGAACGCCGGCGAGCTGATCGAAGGCCTGACGCTCGAGATGAACCGGGCGCGCCAGGCGGAAATCACCCAAGAGATCATGGAAGTCGTCGCCGGGGCTGAAGGGCTGGCCGGCTAGACCTGGACCTAGACTGGAGCGGACATGGCTATCACAGAGAAATCCCCGGCAAGCGCCGAGCAGCGCAGCGAGAACACCGGCCGGATCGAGGAGATCCAGGGGGTCGTGATCGAGGCGGTGTTCCCCGACAAGCTGCCCGAGATCAACCACGCGATCAAGGTCCGCCGCCCCGAGTCAGCCCGCGCCGAGGAGGACGAGGACATCGCTGCCCAGGACGATCCGTGGCTGGTGTGCGAGGTCCAGCAGCACCTCGGCGACGACCGCGTGCGAGCGGTGGCGATGGATAGCACCGACGGGCTGTCGCGCGGCACCGAGGTGGTCGACACCGGCGCCCCGATCACGGTGCCGGTCGGCCGCGTGACGCTCGGGCGGATCTTCAACCTGCTCGGCGAGCCGATCGACCTGATGGGCCCGATCCCCGACGACACCGAGCGCTGGCCGATCCACCGCGAGGCGCCGAGCGTCGAGGAGCTGATCCCGACCGCGGAGATGTTCGAGACCGGGATCAAGGTGATCGACCTGCTCGCGCCGTACGCCAGGGGCGGGAAGGTCGGCCTGTTCGGCGGCGCCGGCGTCGGCAAGACCGTGATCATCCAGGAGCTGATCCACAACCTCGCCCAGGAGCACGGCGGCCTGTCGGCGTTCTGCGGCGTCGGCGAGCGCTCGCGCGAGGGCAACGACCTGTGGCTGGAGATGAAGGAGTCCGGGGTGCTCGACAAGACGATGCTGGTCTTCGGGCAGATGAACGAGCCCCCCGGCGCCCGCATGCGCGTCGCGCTGTCGGGCCTGACGATGGCGGAGTACTTCCGCGACGAAGAGGGCCAGGACGTGCTGTTGTTCATCGACAACATCTTCCGCTTCGTGCAGGCCGGCTCGGAGGTCTCGGCGCTGCTCGGGCGGATGCCCTCGCAGGTCGGCTACCAGCCGACGCTCGAGTCCGAGATGGGCCAGCTGCAGGAGCGGATCACCTCGACGCGCAAGGGCTCGGTGACCTCGATCCAGGCGATCTACGTGCCCGCCGACGACCTCACGGACCCGGCGCCGGCATCGGCGTTCGCCCACCTCAACGCGACCACGACACTGTCGCGGTCGATCGCGTCGAAAGGCATCTACCCCGCGGTCGACCCGCTCGACTCGACCTCGACGATCCTCAAGCGCGAGATCCTCGGCGATGAGCACTTCGACGTCGCCAATGAGGTCAAGGAGGTGCTGCAGCGCTACCGCGACCTGCAGGACATCATCGCGATCCTCGGGATCGAGGAGCTGTCCGACGAGGACCGGCTGACGGTCAACCGCGCGCGCAAGCTCGAGCGCTTCCTGTCCCAGCCGTTCCACGTCGCCGAGCAGTTCACCGGCACACCGGGGGTCTACGTCCCGATCGCCGAGTCGATCCGCGGCTTCAAGGAGATCCTCGAGGGCAAGCACGACGACCTGCCCGAGCGCGCGTTCTTCATGAAGGGCCCGATCGACCAGGTCGTGGCCGACGCGCGCAAGGACTAGCGGGCGGGCAATGGCGCACGAGAAGTTCAAAGTCGAGGTGCTCACGCCAGAGGGCGAGGTGTTCAACGACGAGGTCGAGATGATCTCGACGCGGACGGCGGTCGGCTCGATCGGCGTGCTCGCCCACCACGCCCCGCTGCTCGCGATGCTCGACCCAACCGAGCTGCGGCTGTACCGCACCGAGTCCGAGGTCGTCCGCTTCGCCCAGGCCGAGGGCTACATGCAGATCGCCGGCAACCGGGCGCTGCTGCTCGTCGAGGAGGCCCACGCTCCCTCGCAGCTCGACGCCGGCGAGCTGCGCGACCGCCTGCGCCAGGCCCAGCAAGAGCTCGAGTCCGCCGGCGACGACACCGAGCGCCGCCGCGTCGCCGAGCGCGACAGGCGGCGCTGGGAGCAGTTCCTGCGCATTGCAGAGAGCTGACAGCGCCGCGCGTATCCTCACTGTTCGTGGTTGACGAGCGGATCTTGGCTGAGCGGCTGATCTCCTATGACACCTCGCGCCAGGAAGAGCTGGTCGCCGCCGCAGGATTTGTCAAGGGTTGGCTCGAATCCCGCGATATCGAGGTGCGCCATCACGATCACAATGGAATGCCGGTGCTGGTCGCGGAGGTCGGCCCGCGCGGCCCGCGCGGCGCTGCGCCGTGCGTCGTGTTCCACGGCCATCTCGACATCGTCCCCGGCAACCCGGAGCAGTTCCATCCTTGCGTCGCCGGCGACCGGCTGATCGGCCGCGGCGCCTACGACATGAAGGGCGGGCTGGCGGCGATGATGTGCGCGCTCAAGGACGTGTCCGAGCAGGACGGCGTCACGGTCCGCCTCGTGTGCGTCCCCGACGAGGAGTCCGAGGAGCTCGACGAGCGCTCGACGGACGCGATCGTCAAGCAGGGCCTCGGCGGCGACTTCGCGATCACCGGCGAGCCGACCGACATGCACATCGGCGTCGAGGCCAAGGGCGTGCTCGTGATGCGGATCGAGGTCCACGGACGCGCCGCCCACAGCTCGACGCCGTGGCTGGGTGACAACGCCGTGCTGAAGGCGATCGACGTGTTCAGGGCGATCGAGTCGCTGCCGTTCAGTCGCGAGTCCTCGGAGATGTTCGACCGCCCGTCGATCAACCTCGGCCGCATCAGCGGCGGCAAGGCGCTCAACATGGTCCCCGATCACTGCACGATGGCCGTCGACGTCCGCTACCTGCCCGGGCAGGACCCCGACGAGATCCTCTCGCAGGTCCGGGCGCTGGCCGACATCGAGGTGATGCGGACGTTCATCCATCCACCGGTCGCCGTCGCCCGCGCCGACCCTT
>JBEKRJ010000425.1:0-4936 GCA_049518835.1 Solirubrobacteraceae bacterium | reverse complement strand
CGCCAGCACGACCGGCGGCTGGTGCTCGAGCGGCTGGGATCGCAGCCGCTCGACGGCGCCCGGGAGCGCGAACTGCGCCGCCCCGAGTCCCTCGACGAAGTAGCCGCGCCGCGCGATCCCCAGCGTCTCGAGCTGGGAGAGCTCCGGATACAGCGTCGAGAAGCCGCCCGGGATCCCCTCCGCGAGCACCTGCTCGCGCGTCAGCACGCCGTAGCGCTCGAGCAGCAGCTCGCTCAGCGCGCGCCGTCGCGCGACCGGGTCGGCCGCCGCTGCGAACAGCGGCGCCGTCTCAGACCAGCGCCCCTGGACCTGCGCGGCGGTGCCGCGGCGCGGGCGTCCGACGAACCGGCCGGAGGCGCGCGCCGCCCCCCGCGTGCGCTCGCGCTGGGCGCGCGCGAGCGTCAGCCGCGGCGCTCGCAGCGGCGCGAACGCGTCGTTGGTCGCCTCGCCGGCCCACACCAGGTCCCACAGTGCCTCCTGCAGCTCCTCGGGCGCGAGCTCGACGTCGACGAGCAGGTCGGTGAAGAAGCACGCCCCGGCGTGCAGACGCGCGCGGACGGCCGCGTGGGCGGGGCTGTCGGGCGTCGCCGACTGGCGCGCGGGCGGCGGGCCGAGCAGCGGCGCGTCCTCGCGAAACAGCAGCGCGACGCGCCCCGAGCTGCGCCCGAGCGCGCCCGCGCCGATCCACACCAGCTCGCCGCCGGCGCACAGCTGGTCGATCCACGCCGGCGAGTACGCGCCAACGCGTCGGGGCAGGATGTCTCGCTCCCACACGTCGGCCGGCAGCGCCAGCCCCTGCAACGCGACCAGCGCCTCGCGCAGGCGATCGACCCCGGCGCCGCTGGCGGGATGGCGGTCGACGCCCTGCCAGGCGGGCAAGAAGCGCGCCAGCGCCCGCTGGTCGGTCGGCTCGATCTCCTTGCGCAGGACGGCCAGCGAGGCGCGGCGCAGGCGGCGCAGCACCTCGGGGTCGCACCACTCGCGCTGGCACCCGCCGGGGCGCAACTCGCCTCGCACGAGCACGCCGGCGCGCTCGAGCTCGCGCAGCACGGCTGAGTGGTCGACGCCGTAGCGGGCCTTCAGGTCGGCGGTCGTGAACGGCCCGTGGGTGGCGGCGTAACGGCGGACCAGGCGCGCGGGCGCGTCGGGCACGTCCTCCAGGAACACCTGCGGCAGGCCGCCGGGCGGGGCAGCCCCGAGCGCGTCGCGGTACAGGCCGGCGTCGGCCGCGTCGATCCAGCGCTCCTCGCCCGTGATCCTGACCCTGATCGCGCGGCGCTCGGCCTGCAAGTCGGCGAGCATCCGACTCGCGTCGAGGCCCTCGAGCACGCGCTGGGCGGCCTCGGACGCGGTCAGGTCCCCGAGCCGGCGCAGCGCGTCATGCAGGTGGTCGCGGTTGCCGGCGCGGCGCAGCTCGGAGACGCATTGCAGGTCGTCCTCGACTTGCGCGAGCGCGCCCGGGTCGATCAGGTCGCGCAGCTCCTCCTGGCCGAGCAGCTCGCGCAGCAGGTCGCGGTCCAGCGACAGCGCGGCCGCGCGGCGCTCGGCGTTGGGCGTGTCGCCCTCGTACATGTAGGTCGCGACGTAGTCGAACAGCAGCGAGGAGGCAAACGGCGACGCGGTCGGGGTCTCGACCTCGACCAGCGACAGCTCCCGGCTGTGCAGCTGGGCGAGCACGTCCACCAGCCCGGGCACATCCAAGACATCGCGCAGGCACTCCCGATAGGTCTCGAGGATCACCGGGAACTCGCCGTAGCGCTTGGCGACCTCCAGCAGCGATTGGGCCTTGAGCCGTTGCTGCCACAGCGGCGTGCGCTTGCCGGGCCGGGCGCGAGGGATCAGGAGCGCGCGGCCGGCGTTCTCGCGAAAGCGCGCGCCGAACAGGGCGCTGCACGACAGCTCGGCGACGACCCGGTCCTCGACCTCGTCGGGCTCGATCAGCACGAGCTCGGCGAGGCGGGCGGGGTCCAATCGATCGGCGTCGGGGAGGTGGACGATGATCCCGTCGTCAGACCAGATCGCGTCTGACTCGAGGCCGAGCTCCTCGCGGATCCGAGCGCTGAGCGCGAGCCCCCAAGCGGCGTGCACGCGGCCGCCGAACGGGCTCAGCACGCACACGCGCCAGTCGCCGATCTCGTCGCGGAAGCGCTCGATCACGACCGCGCGGTCGGACGGGATCACCCTCGTCGCGGCCTGCTGCTCGCGCAGGAACTCGATCAGGTTGCGCGCCGCCCGTGGGTCGAGGTCGTACTCGGACTCCAGGCGCTCGGGCGGCTGGTCCACGGCCCAGCGCGCAAACGCGCCGACGGCCTGCCCGAGCTCCTTCGGGCGCCCGACGCCGTCGCCCTTCCAGAACGGGACCGCGCCGGGCAGGCCGGGCGCCGGCGTGACGATCACGCGGTCGCGCCCGATCTCCTCGATCCGCCACGTGCTCGCGCCGAGCAGGAACGTCTGCCCGGGGCGCGCCTCGTAGACCATCTCCTCGTCGAGCTCGCCGACGCGCCGGCCGTCCGGGAGCGTGACCGCGTACAGGCCGCGGTCGGGGATCGTGCCGGCGTTGGTGACCGCCAGCTGGCGGGCGCCGGGGCGGGCGCGGATCGTGCCTTTGACGCGGTCCCAGACGATTCGCGGTCGCAGCTCGGCGAACTCCTGCGAGGGGTAGCGGCCGTCGAGCATGTCGAGCACGCCGTGGAGGTGGGCCTCGGGGAGGTCGCGGTAGGTGTGGGTCCGGGCGATCATCTGCGCCAGCTCGTGCACCGCGACGGGGCGGTCCGCGGGCGCCGCGGCGGCGATCGCGACGATCTGCTGGGCGAGCACGTCGAGCGGGTTGCGCGGCACGACCGTGGTCTCGATCTGCTGCTCGCGCATCCGCCTGGCGACGACCGCGCACTCGAGCAGGTCGGCGCGGAACTTGGGGAAGATCGCGCCGGCGCTGACGTCGCCGACCGAATGGCCGGCGCGGCCGATCCGCTGCAGCCCGCGGGCGACCGACTTGGGCGACTCGACCTGGATCACGAGGTCGACCGCGCCCATGTCGATCCCCAGCTCGAGGCTCGAGGTCGCGACCAGGCACGGCAGCTCGCCGGACTTGAGCAGCTCCTCGATCACAGTCCGCTCCTCGCGCGCCAGCGAGCCGTGGTGAGCGCGGGCGATCGGACGGTCGGCGAGGTCGTTGAGGCGCAGCGCGAGGCGTTCGGCGCTGCGGCGATTGTTGACGAACACGATCGTCGACCGGTGCGTGTCGATCAGCTGCAGCAGCTCGGGGTAGATCGCGGGCCAGATCGAGCGGCGCGTGGCCTCGCCGCCCGCGAGCGGGTCGAGATCCGGCGCCGGCGTCGGATCGAGCTCGACCATCGACTCGACCGGCACGTGGATCCGCAGGTCCAGCTGCTTGGCGAGCTTGGTGTCGACGATCCGGCAGGTGCGCTGCGGGCCGACGAGGAAGCGGCCGATCTCGTCGAGCGGCTTCTGCGTCGCCGACAGGCCGATCCGTTGCAGGTCGCGCTTCGCGGCCGTGGCGAGGCGCTCGAGCGTCAGCGCCAGGTGCGCGCCGCGCTTGGTCGCCGCGACCGCGTGGATCTCGTCGACGATGCACGATCGGGCGCCTTCGAACAGCTCTTGGGCACGGCCGGTCAGCATCAGGTACAGCGACTCGGGGGTCGTGATCAGGATGTCGGGCGCCTCGCGCAGCATCGCCTGCCGTTCGCGCTGGGGCGTGTCGCCGGTGCGCACCGCCACCTTCAGGTCCGCGCCGATGCCCTTCAGCGGCACGCGCAGGTTGCGGTCGATGTCGTAGGAGAGCGCCTTCAGCGGCGACACGTACACGAGCCCGATCCGCTTGTCCTTGGCGGCTTGCTCGGGTGCGTTGGCGAGCGTGTCGATTGCCCACAGGAACGCGGCGAGCGTCTTGCCCGAGCCGGTCGGGGCGGAGATCAGCACGTGCTCGCCGGACGCGATCGCCGGCCACGCCTGCGCCTGGGCCGGCGTCGGCGCCGCGAACGCGGTCGCAAACCAGTCTCTGACGCGCGGTGAGAAGGCAGACAGGGGCACCGTCTGCTGAGGCTAGCGGGGGCCTGCTCACGTTTCTAACGCCTGACGCAACCCTCCGGTCCCTGACGCAACCCTCGGCTCCTCACAGCCCCCCCTGGTGCCGTTTTACTGAATTACTGAGCGGGGTGGCGAGGCCGGCGCGGTCATGCGAGCTCGCGCGCCCGCGCGAAGATGTCGTCGAGCATCGCCTCCGTCAATCGCCCGGTGAACGTGTTCTGCTGGCTGGGGTGATAGCAGCCGAGCAGCATCCGCTCGCCGACCTGCGCCGTCGCCCCGTGCGCGAACCGGGGCCGTGGCCGCGGCGGGCGGACGCCGGCCAGCGCCAGCGTCCGTAGTCCCGCGTCCCACGCAAACCCCCCGAGGCAGACGATCACCCGCACGCGATCGAGCAGCGACAGCTCGCGGACCAGGTACGGCAGGCAGTTGTCGCGCTCGGCGGGGGTTGGCCGGTTGGCGGGCGGCGCGCAGCGGACGGCCGCGGAGATGTAGCAGTCCGCCAGCGCGAGCCCGTCGTCGCGCGCGACTGACACTGGCTGGTTGGCGAACCCGGCGCGCCACAGCGCCGCGAACAGCCAGTCCCCGGAGCGGTCGCCGGTGAAGATCCGGCCGGTGCGGTTGCCGCCGTGGGCGGCCGGCGCGAGACCGAGCACGAGCACGCGTGCGGCGAGATCGCCGAATCCTGGCAGCGGCCGCCCCCAGTACTGCTCGGACGCATACGCAGCGCGCTTGTCGCGCGCGACCTGCTCGCGCCAGGCGACGAGCCGCGGGCAGCGCCGGCAGGAGACGACCTCATCGGCGAGCGCCTGCAGTTCGCCGGCGGCGGTCACGCTTGCGCGCTCATGCCCCCAGTGCGCGTCCGTAGTGCCGCTCGTAGTAATCGCGGTAG
>JBEKRJ010000424.1:0-4937 GCA_049518835.1 Solirubrobacteraceae bacterium | reverse complement strand
CGGCTCGGGCCTGTGGTCGTGGCTGCCGGCGGGATGGCGCGTGCACCAGCGGATCGTGCAGATCGTGCGCGAGGAGATGGACGCGATCGGCGGCCAGGAGATGCTGATGCCGGTGCTGCATCCCGCCGAGCCGTGGCGGCGGACCGGCCGTTACGGGATCGACGAGCTGTTCAAGCTGCAAGATCGCCGGCGGGCCGAGATGGTGCTCGCGATGACCCACGAGGAGATCGTCACCGGGCACGTCGCCGCGGCGGTCCGCTCGTACCGCGACCTGCCGCTGATCCTGTACCACTTCCAGGTCAAGGAGCGCGACGAGCCGCGCCCGCGCGCCGGCGTGCTGCGCACGCGCGAGTTCATCATGAAGGACTCCTACACGTTCGACCGCGATCTCGAGGGGCTCAACGCGGGCTATGACAAGCATGTCGTCGCGTATGACCGGATGTTCGATCGCTGCGGACTGGAGTGGTATCGGGTCCAGGCCGACGTGGGGATGATGGGCGGCTTTGGCGCGCACGAGTACATGGCGCCGTGCGCGGCCGGCGAGAACGAGGTCGCGCTCGCCCCCGGCTATGCGGCCAACGTCGAGGTCGCCTCGGCCGACCCGCAGCCGGTCGTGCTGGCGCCCGCGCGCGAGCAGCCGCGCGAGGTCTCGACGCCGGGGATGACGACCGTCGACGCCGTCGCGCGGGAGCTGGGCGTCGCCCCCGGAGCGCTGCTGAAGGCCTATCCGGTCGTGCTCGAGGGCGGTGGCGAGCTGCAGTTGGTGGTCGTGCGCGGCGATCATCGCGTCAACGAGATCAAGCTCGCGCTGGCGCTGGGCGCTTCATTTCGGCCCGCGCGTGCCGACGAGATCGCGCAGCGGCTCGGGCCGCCGGGCTTCATCGGGCCGGTCGGGGCGCAGATGCCGATCCTGCTCGACGCGGCGGTCGCGCCCGGCGGCTACGTGACGGGGTCAAACCGCCCTGATGCACACCTCGAGGGCGTGGTGCCCGGGCGCGACTTCCCCAATCGGAGGGTCGACGTGCGAACGGTCGTCGCGGGCGACACGGTCAACGGCGCGAGGATCCGGATCGAGCCGGCGATCGAGGTCGGCAACATCTTCAAGCTCGGAACGCGCTACTCCGAGCCGCTCGGCGCCAAGTACCTGGACGAGTCCGGCACCGAGCAGCTGATCTGGATGGGCTCCTACGGGTTCGGGCCGGCGCGCGCGGCGGCGGCGGCGGTCGAGCAGTACGCCGACGAGCACGGGATCTCGTGGCCGCGCTCGATCGCTCCGTTCGATCTCGAGCTGGTCGTGCTGGGCCGCGACGGGACCGACGAGCGCGCGCTTGCCGAGCGCCTGTACGAGGAGCTGCAGGCGCTCGGGCTGCGGACGCTGTACGACGACCGCGACGCGGGCCCGGGCGAGAAGTTCGCCGATGCCGAGTTGCTCGGCTGCCCCGCGCGCGTGACGGTCGGGCGGCGGACGCTGGCGGCGGGGGAGATCGAGGTCCAGGTCAGGCGCGGGCGCGAGTCACGGACGGTGCCGCTGCACCAGGCCGCGGAGGCGATCGCGCAGCTGTGGCAGGACCTGCCCTGAGTCCGCTCTCCAAACAGCGCCTGTTCGGGATCGACCGCTCGGGCCCGGCGCCCGCCCCGACCCGCTCGGGCCAGCCGCTGCACCCGTGGACGGTGCCCAACGCGATCGGCTACACGCGGCTGGCGCTGATCCCCGTGTTCGTCGCGGTGGCGCTGTCGGCGCGCAACGGCCACGACGCGCTGGCGGCGGTGCTGTTCGCGGCGATCGGGTTCGCCGACTACCTGGACGGCTTCGCGGCCCGGCTGACGGGCCAGTACAGCCGGCTCGGCGCCCTGCTGGACCCGATCGTCGACCGGCTGCTGGTGGTCTCGGGCATGGCGGTCGCGTTTCGCTTCTCGCTGCTGCCGCGTTGGGCGATCGTCGTCGTGATCGCGCGCGAGCTGGCAATGCTCGGGCTGAGCCGGTACGGGCTGCGTCGCGGCCTGGACCTCGAGATCAACTGGGCCGGCCGGATCGGCGTCGCGCCGGTGATGGGGGCGCCGTTCTTTGCGATCGCCGGCGTGCACTGGCTGGCGCTGGTGCTGCTGTACGCTGGCATGGTGCTCGCGCTGGTCGCGACTGCGCTGTATGTGCGCCGCGGCGTGGGTCAACTGCGCGCTGCGCAGCCCGTGGCAGGCGCCCCGCGAGAGAGCCCAAAGGCTCAACTTTAGCTTGACCCTTCCGCCGAGGCGGCTATACTCGGAGGTTGGCACAGCAATGTACTCCGCAGGACTTGGGGGGAGCAGGCGCAATGGACACGACGTTTCCGGACCTCGGCTCGCTGACCGATCAGGAGCTCAAGGACCTCATCAAGCAGCTCACCGACGAGGAGATGGAGATCTCCTATCGGCGCCGGATCCTCCATGGCAAGATCGACATCCTGCGCGCGGAGCTCGTCAACCGGCTGCGCAAGAAGCAGGAAGGTGGGGAGAACGTGATCTCGGGCGCGGACATCCAGCAGCTGACCGACATCCTCGCCGGACGGGTACCGGCCGAGCCCGAGTAGGAGCCGGGTGGGTCGTGGCCTTGCACTGCCCGGAGTGCGGCTTCGCCAATGCCGAGGGCGCTAATTACTGCCAGCGGTGCGGCGCCTTCCTGGCGCAGTCCGAGCCCGGGCTGGGCGACACGACCGCGACCTACAAGGTGGGGGAGACGGGCGAGCTCGAGGAGGTTCGGCTCGACGAGATCGTCGCCCGCGGCGCAGCACTCGTGATCCGTGCCGGCGGCGGACGCGCCGGCGAGAGCTTCCCTCTCGACGGCGACCGGCTGACGGTTGGCCGGCGGCCCGACGCCGACATCTTCCTCGACGACATCACCGTCTCGCGCGATCACGCGATCCTCGTGCGGCGCGGCACCGACTACTACCTCGACGACTGCGGGTCGCTGAACGGCACCTACGTCAACCGGCGCCGGATCGAATCGCACCGACTCGCCGACGGCGACGAGCTTCAGGTGGGAAAGTACAAGCTGGCGTTCCTGAGCCGGTGATGTCCAGCACCGATACGCGCAACCCCGAGGTGGATTTGCCTGACCAACTCGGTCAGGAGCCTGACCGCCCGCGCCAGAAGGCGGTCACGATCGGGGCCGTCTGCAAGGCGCTGAGCCAGGAGTTCCCCGAGATCTCGATCTCGAAGATTCGCTATCTCGAGGACCAGAAGCTGCTCTCGCCACGGCGGACCCAGGGCGGCTACCGGCTCTACACCCAGAACGACATCCAGCGGTTGCGCACGATTCTGCGCCTGCAGCGCGACGAGTTCCTGCCGCTGCGCGTGATTCGTCAGGAGCTCGCGCAGGGACGCGCCGAGCACGATGTGCCGCCACCGCCGCCGCCCAGCGAAGGAGCACGGCCGCTGCGGCGCGCGGCCGTGACCGTACGCGACCCGGGGGCGCTGTACTCGTTGGAGGACGTCGTCGAGGAGACCGGCGCAGATCCGAAGCTGGTGCGCGAGCTCGAGGAGTTCGGCGTGATCAAGGGGGACGTTCGCGCCGGCGTGCGGTACTTCGACGAGACCGAGCGCGAGATCGTGCGGGCGGTGTCCGAGCTCGCGCGCTACGGCGTCGGCGGGCGCAACCTGCGGGTGTTTCGCAGCTCCGCAGATCGCGAGGCGCAGCTGCTGCAGAGCATCCTCGCGCCGGCGCTGCGCTCGCGCAACCCCGAGCGGCGCAAGGAGGCGATCGAGGCGCTCGAGAACCTCGCGACGGTCACCAGCCACCTCAAGCATTTGCTGTTGATCCGAGACCTGCGCAAGATCGCAACGTGAGTGGCGATCATGCGTGGTGATCGCGACACGAGCGGTGCTCGCGACGGGAGCGACCTCGACCTGCGCGGGTTCGTCCGCGAGGTCCCCGACTTCCCGCGGCCCGGGATCCTGTTTCGCGACATCACGCCGCTGCTGCTGGACGCGGGCGCATTGGACGCCGCGGTCGCGGCGCTCGGCGAGCAGGCCGCGCCGCTCGGAGTGCAGTTCGTCGTCGCCGCCGAGGCGCGGGGGTTCATCCTCGGCGGCGCGCTCGCGTGCCGTCTGCGCGCCGGGTTCGTTCCGGCCCGCAAGCCGGGCAAGCTCCCGCACACGACGATCAGCGCCCAGTACGCGCTCGAGTACGGACTCGACTCGCTCGAGGTGCACGCCGATGCGCTCGCCGGCGGCGCCCGCGTGCTCGTGCACGACGACCTGCTGGCGACCGGCGGCACCGCCCGGGCGTTGTGCGACCTGGTCATGGGCCTCGGCGGCGACGTCGTCGGCTGCACATTCCTGGTCGAGCTCAACGGCCTCGGCGGGCGCGGACGGCTGGCGCCCCATCACGTCTACTCGCTGATCGAGTACGACGGGGCGTGAGCTGCGACACGGCTGGCGGCGCTGACCTGACCGGCGTCGACGCCGAGAGCTGACCGATGGCGACGGCGCGACGTGAGGCGACGGTGGCGGCAGCGCGCGAGCGCGTCTGGGAGCTGATCGAGGACCCTCGTTTGCTGCCGCGATGGTGGCCCGGCGTGACTCGGGTCGAGGCGGTGCGGGTCGACGGCTGGACGCAGGTGTCCACGAGTCGCCGGGGGCGAGCGGTGCGCGTCGACTACCGCGTGATCGACTCGGAGCCGCCGTCGCTGCGGGCTTGGGCGCAGGAGATCGCGGGGAGCCCGTTCGAGCGCATGCTGCGCGAGTCGGTGATCGAGCTGCGCCTGCAGGCGGTGGCGTCGGGAACGCTGGTCGCGATCGCCCAGCGCCAGAAGCTGCGGGGGCACTCGCGCACCGGCGGGCTGCTGCTGGCGCGGGCGACCGGCAAGCGACTGGGCGAGGCGCTGGACGCGCTGGCGCGGATCTGCTGAGCGGGGTCGAGGTGACCCGCGGGGGGTGGACCGCGGCGGCGAGCGGGGGGGGGA
>JBEKRJ010000423.1:0-4942 GCA_049518835.1 Solirubrobacteraceae bacterium | reverse complement strand
GCACCGCTGCAACCGCGCTCTCGCAGATGCTGGCCCAAGAAGTGACATTGAGCGTCTCCCACGCGCTGGCGCCACCGCTTGCCGAAGCGGTCGCGACTGCCGGTCCGCCGGAGGAGGTGGTCACCGGTGTCGTGATCCCCTTGGACGGCGACCTGCGCGCGATCGTGCTGTTGCTGATCCCGATCGAGGACGCGCGGACGCTTTGCTCGCTGTTGGGCGTCGAGGCCGGCACCGAGTACGGCGACTCTGCGCTGATGGAGATCGGCAACATCCTCGGCGCCTCGTACCTCAACGCGCTGGCCGCCATCACCGGCCTGGACCTGGTCCTATGCCCTCCGCAACTGGCGACCGACACGCTTGGGGCGATCGTCGCGTCGCTGCTGGCGGAGGGAGCCGCCGCGGCCGACCACGCGCTGGTGCTCAACTCCGAGCTTGGCCTCGCAACGCAGCCGTGCTCGGTGTCGTTCCTGATGATCCCGACCGGCGGCTCGGTCAACGCCTTGCTGGCACCCCTCGGGCTCGCGTCCCCGGAGTGACGTGCCCAATCACAAACCAAAAGGAGCATTGAGCTGATGGCCCGTGTACTCGTAGTCGACGACGCAGCGTTCATGCGCAAGGTGCTGAGCGACGCGCTCGCCTCGGGCGGCCACGAAGTGGTCGGCGAGGCGGCCAACGGCGCCGAAGCCGTTACCCGCTTCCAGGCGCTGCGGCCCGAGCTGACCACGCTCGACATCACGATGCCCGAGAAGGACGGCCTGGCCGCGCTCGCGGAGATCATGGCGATCGACCCGGCGGCGCGAGTCGTGATGTGCTCGGCGCTGGGGCAGGAGAGCAAGGTGCTCGAGTCGATTCAGCTCGGCGCCAAGGACTTCGTCGTCAAGCCGTTCCAGGCCGGCCGCGTGCTCGAAGCGGTCAACCAAGCGCTCGCCTGAGCCTGGATCCGCCACCCATGCGGTCCAGGCGGGCAGGGCGGGTCACCGCGCGGCCGCGCGGTTCGCGCACGACGAGCTAGGGTTGACCGCAGACGCGACGCGGGTGTCGGTCGCTGTCGGGACGACCCCGGGGCAGAGTTCACGCCCGTAGCGTTCCTCCAAGCCGGATGGTGGGTTTGCCTTCCTGTCTCGGTACTCGCCCCGACCAGCTTCCGTGCGGCTGACGACCGATCAGTCTCGCTGCTTCACCCTAACAACGGGCGCGGAGCAGCAATTCTTCGCAGGAAGCGACGAATCCTTGCGCGACCGTGCGAAGGCTTGGTAGGGTCGCGCCGAATGGGGCGCAGCGGCGGACATCCGTGCGCTTGATCTGACGAGGGAGAGACATCGTGCAGCTTGCTCGTGTTCTGGCCGTGACGACAGCGCTCGCATGCGCGACGCTGGTGGCGACGGCCCCGGCGGCATTGGCCGGCGGAGCCGCGACCGGGACACGTACACGGTCGTGGTCTCTCCCTCGGCGGCGCTGGCCGGCAGCTCGACGACGTTCGACGTCGCGCTGACCAACACCTCTGACCCGGACTCGTGGCTCAACGCCGCGACGCTGAAGCCGCCGGTGGGGTTCACGGTGACGGCAGCGTCGCTGCCCGCCGGCGCGCAGGGCACCGCCACGCTGCAATCGAACACGGTCGTCCTCAACGGCCTCTGGTTGGCACCAGGATCGACGCTGCACGTGTCGGTGACGGCGACCGCCCCCACGGGGTGCCCGGCCTCGCTCCCGACCTGGAGCTCGCAGGCATTCGAGGGCAAGCTGGGGGCGAGCAATTGACGCTCCAAGCCGCAGGCAGCAGCCTGACGACCGCGCTGGGCTGCGCGCTGCAGTTCGTGACCCAGCCGGCCGACACGCTCGTCACCCAGTCGATCACCGGCACCCCGTTCACTCCCGGGGGACCGCCGGTCACCGTTGAGATCGTGGACGGCGCCGGCAACGTCGTCAACGTCTCGGCGCCGGTCACGGTCACGCTGGCGACCAACCCAGATGGCGCGACGCTCGGCGGCACCACGACCGAGCCGGCGGTCAACGGCGTCGCGACGTTCTCGAACCTGACGATCAACAAGCCCGACAACGGCTACGCGCTCGGCGCCTCGGTCGGCGGCGTGACGAGCAGCGCGCACGGCGAGCGCCGGCAAGCCCGCGCCGGCTGGCACCCTTCCCGACGGAAGCCCGGGGTTCATCGGGCTGCTGCCGTTCTGCGGTCAGGGCAAGGACTGCCACAAGACGACCGGGCCGTGCGTCCAGTCGGTCCAGACAGTCAAGGATCCGACCAGCACGACCTGGATCGACGTGGTCCTGACAGTCCAGATTCCGTCGGGACTCGCCGGCGACCCGTACGGGATGGGCTAGCCGGCAGCTTTAGACGGCGACGGCGACGGCAGCCGCTTGATCTTCAGCCGTGCGAGGGTCTCGTTACGCTCGCGGAGCAAATCGCGGTTCGCTCTCCCGAGCGAGGCCAGGGCGTCGATGGTTGCTGCGATGTCGTAGTCGGCTCCCTGCTGGCGTGCCGCCCGGAGTCCCGATGCCAGCCAGCTCGCGCTCGGCCGCTTGGGGCTGCCCAAGCCGCGCGAGAGCCACCCCGGCGACCCGCTGAAGCAAGGGGCGCTGCCGATCAGCGTTGCCGAGCTCTCGGTCGACGATTTGAATCGCGCGCGAGGCGTCGCCGTTGAATGCCTCGGCTTCGGCGATTAGGGCTTGCCCATAGTCGGCGTAGGCATCCATCTGGAACCGACGAAGATCGGCCATCGCCGCCTCAAGGGTCGGCAGGCCCTCATCGTGACGACCCCGTCGCACGGCCAGCCGACCTAGCAGGAAATCGACGAACGCGACACCTTGCGGCTCCCCCGTCGCACTCCAAACACGGCGGGCACGTCCCAAGTGTGCCTCCGCGTCGTCTAGGTGGCCCTGATCGGACAGGATCTCCCCGATGTTGCAGTCGATGCTGGCGACATCAGCTGGTCGACCGGCCCGTTGCGCAGATTCGGCTCCACGGCGGTAAAGCGCGATCGCGTCGTCCCACAGGCCGCGGAAGTAGGCAAACATGCCGAGGGTGTTCAGGACCCGAAACTCGCGCTCGGGATCGCCGACCTGGTGGTAAATCTCCAGAGCCCGCCAGGAGTGTGTGGCCTCATCCGGCTGGCCCGACTCGACTAGCGCCCAGTCGAGTGAGTAGCACGCGCGCGCGCCAGTGCGCGCAGCTCTCCGACGGATTCAGCTTCCAGGATCGCCTGATGACAAGCCGAAATTGCCTCCGACCAGCGACCTTGCCGGTTACGTACGCCAGCAAGCTGAGAACGGAGTCGCGCGCGCCAAGCAACCACGTCGGCTCCGTCCAAGCCATCGATTGACCGGAGCCCTCTCATTGACCAACGAACTGCTGTAGCCAAGGCTTCGCTTCGGTACGCCACGTCTGCATGGCGATGACATAGCCGCGCCTGAGCCGTGGCATCGCCGCGCAGTAAGCGGCGTGCCTCCGTCAGGGCCCGCATAGCCGCGGCGGGCTCACCCGTGGACTGCAGCGACTCGCCGAGCTGCTGCCACGCATCGGCGAGCGCGCTGGACTCAGCCGCGACGCCGTCCGACCGCCCGGCCTCGATCGCCCTTCGATACAACCGCGCCGCGTCGGCGTGTGAGAAGCGTTCGGTGGCGCGCTTGGCGGCGAGCATTGCGTAGCGGTGGGCGCGGGCGTGGTCGCCGGCGAGGGCGAAGTGCTGTGAAAGCACGGCGGGGTCGGCGTCGGGCTCGCGGCCGAGGTCGTGCTCGAGGCGCAGCCCGACGGCCTTGTGCAGCTCGCGGCGCAGCTTGAATGGCAGGCTCGCGTAGGCGGCTTCTTGCAGCGCCGGGCGCAAGAAGCGGACGTGGCCGTCGGCGTCGCGCGTGAACACGCCCGACAGGCGGTCCCAGAAGCCGTCTTCGGGCAGCGGGACGTCGGCCGCGACGACGTCGGCGAGGCGCCGCGGGTGGAAGGTGAGGCCGAGCACGGCGGCGCGGCGGATGAGGGCGCCGTCGCGAGGGTCCAGCGCGTCGATCCGGGCCATTGTCGCGGCGCCGACGCTGTCGGGGAGCTCGTCGCGGTTGCCGGCGGCCGCGGCGGCGAGCAGGTCGAGCAGGAACTCGGGGCTGCCGCCGGAGCGCTGCACGGCGAACTCGACGACGTGGGGCGGCAGCTGGGTCGCCTCGGCGGTCGCGAGCGCCAGCGCATTGGTGTCCTCGCGCGAGAGCGGGCCGAGCTCGATCCGCGCGTGCGGATAGGCGCGGAGCGTCATCCCGCCCGGCTCGTCGCGACGGGTCGCGAGCACCAGCTCGTGCAGCTTGGTCGCGCGAGACTCGGGGGCGAGCTGCTGGACCTCGGCGCTCGGCGCCGCCTCGACGTCGAGCACGATCGCGATCAGCGCGAGCCACGGCAGGAGATCGGGCTGGGCGCTCTGGAGCTGTGCCTCGAGTCGCTCGCGTACGACCTCGTCGGCGTCGTCGGACCCGACCGCGAGCAGCTGGCGCAGCAGATCGCGCCACGCGGCATACGGCGTCTCACGCGAGTAGACCTCGCACGTGCAGCGCAGGACCCGCAGCTCGTCGGCGAGTGCCCGCGCCTCCGCGAGCAGCCGGGACTTGCCGCTGCCGGTCTCGCCGACGAGCTCGATCAGCGCCCCGGAGCCCCGCCGCGTTTCGGCGATCGCCGTCTGCAGCAGCTCGAGCTCGCGCTCACGGCCGACGAGCGGCAGCTGCACCTTGCTGATCCCCTGCGTCGTTGCCCGCAGCGGCGGCCCGAGATCCCACGCCTGCACGGGACGGGACTTGCCCTTGACCGAGAACGGCTCGAGCGTCGTCTGCTCGAAGCTCGTCTTGGCGCGCCGCAGCACCTCGCGCGTGGCGTACATGCGGCCGGCCGGCGCCTTTGACATCAACCGGGCTGCGAGGTTGACGGTGTCGCCCATCACCGCGTACCAGCGCCGGTAGG
>JBEKRJ010000422.1:0-4966 GCA_049518835.1 Solirubrobacteraceae bacterium | reverse complement strand
ACCGCTGAGCGCGTTCTCCTTCGCGCGCGTGCGATGTACCAGAGTCCACCGGTACAGATGAACAGTCGATGCGGCTCGGCGGCGTTTCGAGCGGGCATCCGGACATTCGTGATGACGTTCCGCCGGAGACCCCCGCGCTGGATGCTGCGTCGAACAGCGGCTAGGACGAGGCGGGTGTTGCCTACCGGGGAGATTTAGCCTCGCCCACGTATTACGTTTTGTGGTACAATGGGGTTGATGGCCCGTACGATTCAGGCGCGCTTGGATGACCGCGCCGAGGACGACTTAGCGCTGCTACGCAACGAGGGACACAACGACTCGGATGCTGTCCGCATCGCGTTGCGGGAGGCTGCCGAGCGCCGGCGACGCCGGGCATCGCTGCGCGCCGAGGCACAGGAGGCCGCGGCAGACACCTCGGACCTGGCTGAGGCCAGACGGGTCCGCGGCGAGATGGACGCCGTAGCGGCGCCGTGGCCCGAGGCGTAGGCGATTGGTCCGGGGCGAGGTCTGGCGGCTGCGCGCCCCGCGCGAGCACCGCGGAAGCGAGCAGCGCGGCCCACGCTTCGCAGTCATCGTCCAGGCCGACGAGTTGCTCGCCCTGAGCACCGTCCTGGTGGCGCCCACGTCGCGCTCTGCTCCAGCTCGCTCGTTCCGCCCGACCATCGAGGTGGGCGGCCAGGTCACCCGTGTGCTTGTCGAACAAACGACCGCCGTGAGCGTGGACCGACTCGGCAAGTCCGCCGGGAGGCTCAGCGCCCCTGAACTTCGCGGGCTCGATGAAGCCCTCACTGCCGTCCTGGGCCTTTAATCACCCCGATAGGCGACACCTCGGACGAGGCAGACCGACCTTTCGCTAGTCCACACGGACACTGTTCTCGCAGCCAGGCGAGTTTGCTGAGTGCCCGGCGCGTCAGCAAGCAGGCCGGGCGCCGTCCGCCGTCAGGATGCTCCATCCACCACACCTGGTCGTGACTGGGCTCAGCCATCATCCGGCTGTCCCTCATCCCACGGCCCGGCGGCGCTCAGCATCATCCGGGTGGCGAGCTCGGCGACGACGAGCTCCTCGGCGCTCTGCGGATGGCGCTTGTAACCCTCGACAATGAGGCGGTCTATCTCGGCCTCGCTGTCGGCTGCCAGGTAGGCAGTGATAGCCTCGCGCATGAGTTCTGAGCGGTTGCGGCCTTCGCGCGCCGCTCTGGCGTCGAGTTGCGCCAGCAGTTCGTCGGAGAGCTGCACCAGCGTCCCCGACCGCGCCATACGCATATCGCAGATATGACACCGCGACCGGTTGGTTTCGCTCCTGCCGCGTGAGGGCGAGTGTCCCCCTCCTCACGGCCCGGCCAGCGACTACAGGCGAAGAGCGACAGCCGACAGCCGTCGATACGCATGGTCCGGCGGCAATGAGGTTCAGCACGTCAACGACGACCCGAACACCACGGCCGGTGCCGTGCCCAGTCCCTCGTTGCCCGGTGCCCGTCAGCTCGCACCGCGTGGGCTGGAGCCTCTACTTCCGGCCGGAGGCAACTGGCGGCGTCCGCCGGCACCGCCATGATGCACCTGGAATGGACCGCTTTCCGAACCCCGCGGAGCCCGTCGGCGTGACCAGGCCCGGGCCCGAGTCGCGTGATGTTCAAGCACGGCTTCGCTGGCTTTCGCCTGGTCCCCCAACTCGGGATGCCGGGTGGATTTGCTCAGGTGTTCGAGGCCGAGCGGCAGGGCCGCCGCTACGCATTGAAGGTCTTCCACGCCGAACCGCTGGCGACCGTCGACCAGGAGCGTTTTCGGCGCGAGGTGCGCGCGCTGGAGAAGCTCTCGCATCCGAACCTTGTGGATGTCGGGATGCGGGTGTCGGGCAGTTAGAAGGCGGCTCCTATCACTGGATTGCGATGCCGTACCTCGAAGGGCAGACGCTCGCGGAGGAGCTCCGCGCTCGCGGCGGGCGGCTCGCGAGCGCACGGGCTCGATACGTCGTGCGGCAGATGGCACTCGGGCTGTCGGCCTTGCATGAGCAGAACATCGTTCATCACGACATCAAGCCGCTGGACACGGTCATCACGGCCGACGACGACGTCGTCAAACTGCTGGACTTCGGCATCGCCCGGTTCCTCGACTACACATCCCTGACTGAGCACGGGCGGATGATGGGCACTATCGCCTACGCCGCGCCCGAGCAGCTGCGTGGCGACGCGGTCCCGAGCTCTGACCTCTACTCACTCTGGGTCACGCTGTGCGAGCTCCTGACCGGCCAGCTGCCGTTCGGCGGTGACCTCGTAGCGCTCGTCCGCGCCATTCAGGAGGACATTCCCGACCCGCCCAGCGCGCTCAAACCCGGCGGGTTTCGAGCGACCTTGACGAGTTGGTCTTGGCGCTGCTTGAGAAGGAGCCGCTGCATCGTCCCGCTTCCGCCGCCGAGGTTGGCGACGAGTTGCGGCCGCGGATGGCGCGGCTTCCCCATCACTTGAGCCGTACCCGCGGGATGCCGAGCCGTTGGTGTTCGTGTCCGCGATCACGGTTTTCTCCTCACATCTGATCACGAAAATTCCCCAGGGTGGTAGCGCGTAGGGATACGCGCGCGAGGCCGCATGGCGCGCCGCCGGCAACATCCCGCGACCGCCGCGCACCTGGGATGACCAGCGCTGGCGCATCCTCGCCGCCGGCAACCAAGCCGCGCCCGCCAGCGCCGACGACGAGTTCGCCATCCCGACGAAAGCGAGCTCGAATGCAGCGCCTACAGCTGGGAGGAGCTCGCCGAACTCGACGCCATCGAGCAAGCGCGATGGCGCCAGAGGCGCGCCGCCAGCCGGGCTGAGGAAGTCGTCGAGGTCACGGGGCCCGGCGCCCGAAACCACGAAGCGGTCGCCGCATAACGCCGAGGCTCCGCCCGGCCGCCTTATCCTCACACATCCGGGTTCCCCGGACTTGAAGCCTCGAGGGCCGCCACCGAGCGGCCCTTCGTCGTTTCGGACGCTACGCAATTCAGCAATTCACCGCCCTAGCAGGCCATTCACTAGCTACGCGCACGAGGCGTCGCGTCCAGAAGTTGCCCAGGAAAAAGCTCCGGAATAGACCCCGGCCGTTTCGGGGACTTCGGGGCAGTCGGCGCAGAGAAACTCCGGACTGGAATCGGGACCCTCGAACAGGCCTGCTAATCGGCCGGTTTTGAGGGGTCTAAAACTCCGGATTAAAGTCCGGAATGACCCGCTCGTGGGCGGTACTGGACTCGAACCAGTGACCCCCAGCTCGTAAGGCAGGTCACGGGGCGTCACGGCAGTGCATGCGTGACGTCACAAGGGCACGAACTCGCTGCAAACCGTTGGTTCGCGATCGGCGCGGATAGCCCCGCTATGCCCATCCGCGCCCTGGTGTGTCCGAAAAGCGTCCGCCACGGCAGCCGACCTGCGCCCGGGCTCTCCGCCGGCGAGGGGTAGGGCCAGGCTCGATCCCGCCGGCGATTCGCGCTCGTGGCCGTCGCCGACACGAAGCCGGCACGGCAACCACAGGCCGGCGTGAGGCTCGGGCCGGCACCGGGTCATGAACGCCGACACGCTCATGGTCGCGAAGCTCCGCCAATTCGCCTTGCTGGCGAAGCTTCCCGCGCTCAAGCAGGCGAAGGGCGGAGAAGCGTCGTCGTGGTCAGCCCGCGGAGCGCATCCGAATTCGGCGGCTTCCGCTGCTCCCCTCGCGTCTCACGGGGATGCTGGGGGGAACCGACATCGGGGACGGCGACCTTCGGTTCCGTAGACCGCGCCGGCCTAGACGACGGGTACTGCCGCATCGCGCTTATCGCCTGCAATTCCGGCAGCTTCCGGGCGCTTCAGAGACTGAAGCACCCGCGGTCATTTGAGACCGCTCCAGCAACGTTTGGGCCAGGAGTGGGCCACAACGACTCAACGACTCACCGTGGTGGTCGCGGTTGACCGCGCAAGTAGACAGTGGCTATAACGACGTAAAGACAGAAGGAGGCCGGAGCCGACCGGACACCGGCGCCAGCCACGGGAGGCGGGGCGCAGCAATGCCCGCAAACAGCCGCACAGCAGAGCCGCCACGGGAGCCGCTCGCCGGCTGCCGAAGTCTGCCCGCACTTCGCGAAGGCTCCGCGTGACCGCGGTCCCGCCACCGCCGCGCGCGGGGTCGAGGAGCTCTGCGCCGGGATCACGGCGATCGAGCGGTGGTGGCGGGAGAACGGCCGCCAGGAGGTCGACGCGATTCGCCGCCCGCCGCGAGCGCTACCGCCGCGACCGCGAACAATGAGCCGAGCGCGTACGGACAGCCCCCGAGCGGCCAGCCGCATAGATCGCCCAGACGATCGGGCCACCGCCTGGCCGACACCGCGGCGCGCGAGCGCTGGGATGCCGCCGCGCGCTCGATTGAGGCGTACGTCGCTCAGCATCACCGCGATTGCGAACCGGCGCGGGAGCCGCCGCGGTCCTAAGACCGCGCGCGGCGCCTGGGAACGGATGCAGCGCGCGATCAGCGCCGCCGGGATCGAACCACGCACCGTCCACCACGACCGCGACGACGGCCTCAAACGCGACCGCTGACCGTGCCGTTCAGCCGACCCGTAAAGCCCCGGACGTCGCTCTTCTGCCTTGCGCTGCGCGTCCCTCCGCCGCGTAATTTCCTGATGTACGCGGAGCGCACAAGCCCTGCAAACCGGTACAGGATGGCAGCCGATGGCGCTCAGATGGCGACCATTGAGCGTACAACTAGCTTCGCGGTCCACTATCTGAGCAGAAGGAGGGTATGGAGCTGACCGGCGAAGCCCGTCTCAGTCAGGCGGGCATGGCGGGGATGGCCACGCACGGCGTGAGTCCGCTTATCGTCGCGCGACGCGTCGTCGATGCCGGCGGCGATGTTGCTGGCAGTCGCCTGCCCGAGGATCACCAGGCCGCCTAGAAGGCTGGTGTTTTTCGTGAGGTCTCGATCGGTCAACTCGAACTGCGCGTTTACAGGAACCAAATCAGTC
>JBEKRJ010000421.1:0-4980 GCA_049518835.1 Solirubrobacteraceae bacterium | reverse complement strand
CGCCGGATGATGTACGTGCCCATAACGAGTGCCTAGGCTCGCCGGATCGTGGGCCCCACCCTAGCGGCGGGGCCCACGGCCGGCAAGCTCACGGGTTCTTCAGTGACGTGAAGCTGAGATCCCAGGTGCCGATGTCCCAGATGTCATTGATGCCGTTGACGTCTGCGCTGCGGATGTTCGCCTGGTTGTCGAACTCCTCAGGCAGCGCCGCGGCGTCGTCGACCAGCATCGTGTCGACGTTGGCCCACGCCTGCGCCCGGGCGGTCGGGTCTGTGATCAGAGCCGCCTTGGCCATCGCCGCGTTGACCTGTGGGTTGTTGAACTGACTCCAGTTGGAGTTGTTCGTCGGCACGATCGCGGGCCCGTAGAACGTCGCATACAGCGTCGTCAGCGGGTCGGCGAAGTCGCGAATCCAGCCGGTCGTCGGGCACACGTCGATCTCCTGCTTGGGCACGCCGCAGTACTTGGCATACATCACCGACTGGTCGACCTCGCTCACGTGCGTCTTGAAGCCGAGGCTGGTGAGAGCCGAATTGACGACCTGGATGATCGCCGGGTCGTTGCCGTTGCTGGCGCCGACCACCTGCAGGGTCGCGCTACCGGTGTACTTGCCGCTCGCATAGCCGGCGAGCTTCATGTACTTGGTGGCGACGGTCATGTTGCCGTTGACGTCGGCGTTGTAGTCGGTCTGCGGACCGGCGGCGCCGCCCGCCTGCGCGTAGCCCTGGTTGCCGGGGTAGATGAAGTGCGTCATCGGCTCGGCGACGAGCGGGCCGCCGCGCGCCTTGACGATTGCCTCGCGATCCAGCGCGGCCCAGACGGCCCTGCGGAGGTCGACGTTCTTGAACGGTCCCGCCGCGGTGTCGAGCCCCGCGTAGTGGTCGCCCGAACCGGTCGTGAACGTGATCTGCGACGGATACTGCTTATAGGCGAGCTCGACGATCGACTGCGCCGGGGTGTCGAGCTGGACGGAATCTGTGCCCTTCAGCACCTGCTCGCCGATCACGGTCGCTTCGCCGCCGATCAAGATGTTGATCTTGTCGAGGTACGCGGGCCGCCAGTCGCCCGTCGAGGCGCTCCAGTTGGGGTTGCGCACGAGCGTCGCCGACTTGCCGGTCTGGTAGCCGATGCCGGAGAACTGGCCGGTCTTCGGGTTGGCCTGGAGCATGTACGGGCCGGTCGCCGTCAGGTACTGGCTGCCGAACGTCGTCGGGCTGTGCTTGTCCAGCGGCTCGACGAACTCGGGCGGCACCGGCGAGGACAGCGGCAGGCTCAGCGCCTGCACCAGGAACGAGCCCGACGGCTTGGTCGTGTGGAACACGATCGTGTACTTGCTCGGCGTCTGGATGCCCGGGATCGGGCCGCCTTTGTAGTTGGGGCTCTGCGCGCCGACCAGCGGCGCCGGCGCACCCGAGCCGAAGTACGCCGGGAAGTACGGATTGGCGACGTTCGGGTTGGCGCCGCGCTCGATCGCAAATGCGACATCCTGTGCGGTCACCTCGCGGTTGACCGGCGGGCTGTAGTGAAAGCCCGGGCGGATGTGCACGGTCACGGTCTTGCCGCCGTCGGTGATCCCGCCGTTGCTGGTGGTCGGGATCTCCGTCGCCAGCAGCGGGCTGACGTCGGTCGAGTTGTTCGGCATGTAGGCAAACAGCGGCGTCTGGGTCGCGTAGTCGACGATGTAGTCCTCGTCGAAGTACGACTCACCGGGGTCGAGGTGCTCGAAGTCCTCGCTCGAGTAGGCCGTCAGCGTCCCGCCTTTCTGGCCCTGGTCGAGAACCTGGCCGAGGGGGTTCTCACCCGCCTTCAGCGGCACGCTCACAGCGCTGCTGCTGCTCGTGGCGCTGGCAGTCGAGCTCTTGCTGCTCGAACTGCCGCAGGCGGCCACTCCGAGCGCCAGCACCACGGCGAGCATCAGGCCGACCGTCGTTGGTCGACGATTTCTCATCTATTGCCTCCTCTTGTGTGTGTCTGTGTCTGAGCCGGAATCCGGGCGCCGGTCGCAGCGGGGCTCACCGGCTCTGGGCCCGTGGGTTGAGGGCGTCCAACAAGCCGTCGCCGACGAGGTTGAACGCAAGCACGGTCAGCAGCAACGCGGCGCCGGGGAAGACCATGTACCACCAGATGCTCGAGCCCCCGAGGATGTAGCCGCCGGCGTCCGAGATCATCTGTCCCCAGCTCGCCGTCGGCGGGCGCACGCCGACGCCGAGAAACGAGAGCCCCGCCTCGAGCAAGATGTTCTGGGGGATCAGCAAGCTCGAGTAGACGACCAGCGGCGTGATCAGGTTGGGGAGGATCTCCTTGTACACGATCCGCACATTGGACGCGCCGAGCGAGCGCGACGCCTCGACGAACTCCTTCTCGCGCAACGACAGGACCTGCCCGCGCACGATCCGCGCGATGTAGGTGAAGTTGCTCAGCGCGATGATGAAGATCACGGTTGCGATCCCGGGCTGGATCAGCCCCCCGGCGCAACCGCGCACGCCGCACGCCGCCCCGATCCCGAGGCCGAGAACGAGCACCGGAAACGCCAGGAACACGTCGACCATCCGCATCAGCAGCGTGTCGACCCAGCGCCGGTAGAAGCCCGCCAGCAGCCCGATTACGGTGCCCACGGCAGACGCGATCGCGGTGCCGAAGATCCCCACCTCGAGCGACACGCGCGTGCCGTAGATGACCCGCGACAGAACGTCGCGGCCGAGCTGGTCGACGCCGAACGGGTGCGCGCTGCTCGGGCCGGTGGGGCTGCCGAACACATCGAGCGCGTTGGGGTCCTGCACGTTGGGGCCGGAAACCCCGAAGATCTTGATCACCAGCGGCGCCGCGATCGCGATCACGATCAGCAAGAGGATGAATCCGGCCGACACGAGCGCGACTCGGTCGTTGCGAAAGCGCCGCCAGAACAGCTGCAGCGGCGTGCGGGCGGTGATCTCACCGCCCGCCAGCTCGACGAGGTCGACCGACGCGTCGGCCTCGATCAGCAGCTCAGGTGCGCCAACGCTCATCGACTAGCGACACTTCCGCACATACCTCCGGAATCCTCCACCATCCGCGCAGATAACCAGATCGAGCGGCTCGTGTCATTAAACGTTAACGGGCGCGCAACGAAGGTCGACGGGTCCGGATCGCGAGTGCCTGCGGATACGCTCTCGGCGGCCGCCCTCGTAGCTCAATGGATAGAGCACGCGCCTCCTAAGCGCGGGATGCAGGTTCGATTCCTGCCGGGGGCATCGCCGTCCGGCCGTCCGCTAGGGGCGTTCTCATCAGGACCCCGTGCTACCGTCCGCCCTCCTCGTGTCCGAGAGCACGCTAGAAGCACCCCCGATCCCGGAGACGGCGCCACCGACTGCACCGCCCACACGCGCGACGCCGGTGCCCGTCCCGTGGACGCTGCGCGCATTCGCCCGCGAGCATCCATGGTGCACGACCACCGCAGTGCTCGTGCTGGTGTCCAGTGTGCTCGTCGTGTGGGCACGCACCCGACCGAGCTACGACGCCTACGGGTGGCTCGTGTGGGGCCACCAGACGCTGCGCCTGGCCCTCGACCTGGGCGGCGCGCCGTCGTGGAAGCCGCTGCCGTATCTGTTCACGGTGCCGTTCGCGCTCGCCGGGCATTACGAGCTGTGGCTGTGGATGATCACGGTGACGGCGGTCTCGCTCGCCGGCGCGCTGTTCGCCGGCCGGATCGCATACCGGCTGACGCTCGCGCGTACCGCGCTGCGCTACGCCGCGCTCGCCGGAGCCGTGTTCGCCGGTGCGGCGGTGCTCGGGCTCGAGGACTACATGCACTACATCCTCAGCGCCCAGTCGGACCCGATGATCGTGACCTTCTGCTTGGCGGCGATCGATGCCCATCTGGGCGGCCGTCGCCGGCTCGCGTTCGCGCTCGGCGTGGTCGCGTCGCTGGGACGGCCCGAGGTGTGGCCGTTCCTCGGCCTGTACTCGCTGTGGGCGTGGCTGCGCATCCCGTCGATGCGGCGGCTGATCATCGGCGGCCTGGCGCTGATCGCGTTCATGTGGTTCGGGATCCCGTGGATCACCAACAACCGCCCGCTGGTCTCCGAGCAGCTCGCGCTGGGGTCGCCGCGAGAGCTGCGCCAGAACCAGATCACCGGCACGATCGGTCGCTTCACCGAGCTCGAGTACCTGCCGGTGTGGCTGGCGGCGCTGTTTGCGGTCGTGGTCGCGGTGCTGCGCCGCGACCGCCTCGTGCTGGCGCTTGCGGCCGGCTGCGTCGGATGGGTGATCGTCGAGACCGCGTTCGCGCTGCACGGCTGGCCGGGGCTGCCCCGGTACATGTTCGAAGCCGCCGCCCTCGCGGCCGTGCTGGCGGGCCTCGCGGTCGGCCTGGTGCTGGCGCAGGCGCCGCGCATCCGGCGCGGCTTGCCCCGCTGGGCAGGGATCCCGGTCGTCGTCGTGCTGGCCGGGACGCTGGTGCCGGGCGCCGTCGCTCGCCTGCGGGCCGAGCACCTGGACCTGCGCCACGAGCGCGCGCGAACGCACGAGATCGCGATGCTGCAGACGACAATCAACGTGCTCGGCGGCTACCAGCACATCCGCAACTGCGGCGAGCCGGTCACGAACGTCGAGTACGTGAGCACGCTCGCGTGGTTCGTGCAGCTCGACGTCGGGTTCGTCGGCCACCGCCCGGACTACGAGCTGCACCAGACGTACCCGATCGTGCTGTTCACGCCGCTGCCCAAGGGCGGCTGGACCGTGCTGCCATGGCACACGCGTGGGTCCCAGGTCGCGCGGTGCCGGGGCCTGAACGCCGCCTACACCGGCGTCCTCGTCCACCGCCACTGAGGCGCGTCGTGGCGCCGTCGACGATCGAGCAGCAATCGGCGCCGGCGCCGGCCGCCCCCGCGCACGCCCGCTCGATCCCGCCCGCCCGCCAGCTGATCCGCCGCTACCCGGAGCTGAGCGTCGCGGCCGCGCTACTCGCCCTCTCGACCGCGATCGTGCTCTGGGCCCGCACCC
>JBEKRJ010000420.1:0-4983 GCA_049518835.1 Solirubrobacteraceae bacterium | reverse complement strand
GCCCGTGAACACCGGGCCGAGGTTGACGCCGGCCTGGACGGGGAGCGGCGGATCGGCCTCGATGATCTGGCGCAGTGCGAGCAGCATCCGCTCCTCGTCGTCGCCGACCACCCGCGGGGCGCCGGCGCTGAGCCGGATCTTGCCGCCGCTGGCGGAGATGTCGGTGTCCAAGAAGCAGACTTCGTAGCGGTCGGCCGCGGCCTGGACGAGCCGCACGAGCTCGTCGAGGCGCTGTGCGGCGGCTTGCGCGCCCTGCTGGGCGAGGAGGCGATCGAGCTCGGTGAACTGCAGGAACGCGATCGCCGCGGTCCGGTGCTCGGGCTCGGCGTGACCACCGAGCAGGTGCGCGCGCACAGGAGGCGAGAGGCACGCGGCGATCGCCTCGTCGGACGGCTTCGCAAGCCCGTTGGGCGGCGAGTACTCGCGTGTCGCCGGCGCGCGCTAGCAGCACGCCCGGGCCCGTCTCGGCGCCCAGGCAGCTGCGCGGCAATCGCGCGGCCGTGTCGGCGCTGAGCAGGATCTGGCCCGCCGTCCGACCTGCTCCATTGCGACGACGGTGCTCGTCGCCGCGCCGCCGATCACCAGCTCACGATGCGAGTCGCCGACGAGGAACATCGCGTAGAAGCCGCTGTGCACGCCGACCGACATGCGCAGCACGACATCGCTGCTGCCGGCGCCGATCCGGCCGACGTCGCGCAGCGTGCGTCGCATCGCGATCGCCGCGGCACACGCGCGCAGCGCGTGCTCCTCGCCGTCGAACCACAGCAGCAGCGCGTCGCCGCCGAACTTCAGCAGCGAGCCGCCGGCTGCCGAGGCGTCGGCCAGCAGCGCCGAGAAGCCCGCGTTGATCGCGTCGACGAGCTGCTCGGCTCCCTCCTTGCCCTTGCGGGCGAGCCGCTCCGACAGGCGGGTGAAGCCCGACACGTCCGCGAACACCATCGTCCCCTCGAGCGTCTGCACGAGGCGGTCGCTCGGGTCGGCGAGGCGCGCGAGCAGCATCCTCGGGACATAACAGTCAAGCGTCCCGATGTCGGATTCGATCTGCAAGCAGCCCTCTGTCGGCGGCCGGCACGACCGGCGCCGTGAGATCGAAGTGTAAGGGGCGCACACGGCGCCCGACGTTTGACAAGCCCGCTACGCGTGCAGGAAGCTTGTGCCATGGCGGGACTCCGGGACGCGCTGCCGCGCACCGCGCCAGTTGTGATCATCGGCGGCGGGGTGATCGGCACGAGCTGCGCGTTTCACCTTGCCGAGGCCGGCGTTCGGGGGACCGTGCTCGTCGAGCGCCGCCAGCTCGGATCGGGCTCCACCAGCCGGGCCGCCGGCGGCGTGCGCGCCCAGTTCTCCGACGTGATCAACATCATGCTGGCGCAGCGCAGCCTCGCCGCGTACGCGGACTTCGGCCACCGGCCCGGAGTCGAGATCGGGTTACAGCGGGTCGGCTACCTGTTCGTGCTCACGCGCGAGCAGGACGTGGCTGAGTTCGAGCGCAGCGTCGCGCTGCAGCGCCTGCTCGACGTGCCCAGCCGGATCATCGACCCCGCGACCGTGCGAGCGTTGAGCCCGCTGTTGCGCGTCGACGACGTGTTGGCGGGGGCGTTCTCCCCCTCGGACGGGCACGCGACGCCGGACTCGGTCGTGCAGGGCTATGCCGCCGGCGCGCGGGCGCACGGGGCGCGGTTGGCAACCGGGACCGAGGTCGTCGAGATCGGCGTGCGCGGCGAGCAGATCGAGAAGGTCGTGACGACCAGAGGCACGATCCAGACCCGGATCGTCGTGTGCGCCGCGGGCGCGTGGTCGCAGCCGTGCGGGCAGCTGGTCGGCGTCAACCTGCCGGTGACGCCGCTGCGGCGCACCGTCCTGTTCACCGAGTCGCTGCCGGCGCTGCCGCGCCGGCTGCCGATGACGATCGACTTCGCGACGAGCTTCTACTTTCATCGCGAGGGGCCCGGCGTGCTGATGGGGATGGCTGCGCCGGGTGAGCAGCCCGGCTGGGACGCCGACGACAGCGACGCGCTGCTGCCGGCAATGCTTGAGGTCGCCGAGCGCCGCGCGCCGGCGCTCGGGCGGGTCGGGATCACGAGCAGCTGGTCGGGGTTCTACGAGCTGACGCCGGATCGCAACGCGCTGATCGGGGAGGCGCCCGGGGTCGCGCGGTTCCTGTACGCGACGGGTTTCTCCGGCCACGGGTTCCTGCAGGCTCCGGCCGTCGGCGAGGTCGTGCGCGACCTCGTGCTGGAGCGCGAGCCGGTCGTCGACGTCGCGCCGCTGTCCGCCGAGCGGTTCGCCGACCCCGGTGGGCTGAGGCCCGAGTTCAACGTCGTATGAGCGCCTGGAACGGTGCCGAGCTCGTCGTCGCCGCGTTGCAGCGGCTGGAGGTGACGGTCGCGTTCGGGCTCCCCGGCGTGCACAACCTGGCGCTGTGGAAGGCGCTCGCTGGCACGCCGATCCGCCTGATCGGGGTCCGCCACGAGCAGGCCGCGGTGTACGGCGCCGATGGCTTTGCGCGGGCGACCGGCAAGCTCGGCGTGGCGCTCGTGACGACCGGCCCGGGAGCCGCTAACACCCTGGGCGCGACCGGCGAGGCGATGGCGTCGGGGTCGCCCGTGCTCGTGCTCGCAACCGACATCGCGACGGGGCTGCGGCGGCCGGGCGTATACCGCGGCGCGCTGCACGAGACGCGTGATCAGGCGGCGATGTTCGCCCCCGTGACGCGCGCGGCGAGGACCGTTGCAGCGGCCAACGCGCTCGGCGAGGAGGTGCTGCGCGCCGGCGCGCTCGCGCTCGCGGCGCCGAGCGGTCCGGTGTACCTCGGCCTGCCCACCGACCTGATCTCGCAAGCAGTCCCGGCGCCGGCGCTTGGCGCGGCCGCCGACTACGCGCCCCCGCCGCTGTCGCTGCCGTCGCCCGACGAGCTCGACGCGGCGGTGGCGCTGCTCGAGCAGTCGCGACGGCCGCTGGTGTGGGCGGGCGGCGGGGCGCTGCGCGCGGACGCCGGGCCGGCCGTCGGCGAGCTCGCCACGCGGCTGGCGGCGCCGGTGCTGACGACGTACGCGGCTCGCGGGCTCTTGTCGCCCGAGCACCCATGCGCCGTCGCCGGACCACCGCAGCTGCACGACGTCGGCGCGCTGTGGGATCAGGCCGACGCGGTGGTCGCGATCGGCAGCGATCTCGACGGGATGATGACCCAGAACTGGGCGATGCCGGCGCCGGCGCGGATGGTGGCGATCAACGTCGACCGCGACGACGCCGCCAAGAGCTACCAGCCCGACGTCACGCTGGCCGGCGACGCGCGCCCCGTGACCGCTGCGCTGGCGTCGCGCATCGCCCGCCGGCCGGGCCTGGCCGCGCTCCGAGAGCGGCTCGAGTTGCTCGCCGAGCGGGTCACGCAAGCGGTCGCGGACGACGATCGGCAGGCCGCGCGGCTGCTCGAGATCATGCGCGCGGTGCTGCCCGGCGACGCGGTCGTCGTCGCCGACATGTGCATCCCGGGGTATTGGCTGGGCGGCTTTCACCGCGTTCCGGCGCCGCGCAAGCTCGCTTATCCGGTCGGGTGGGGGACGCTCGGGTTCGCGTTTCCGGCCTCGCTCGGGGTTGCGGCCGCCGCCGTCGGGCGGCCCGTGTGCGTGTGTGGCGACGGCGGCTTTCTGTTCGCCTGCGGGGAGCTTGCGACCGCCGTCCAGGAGCGGCTCGCGGTGACGGTCGTGCTCGCCGACGATGGCGGCTACGGGATGCTGCGCTTCGATCAGCGACGCGCCGGCGACGAGCCGTTCGGGGTCGATCTGCGCAGCCCGGACTTCGTCGCGCTGGCGGCGGCGTTCGGGGTGCCGGCAACCCGCGTGCGGGGCTTTGGGGACGAGTTCGCGATGCGGCTGGAGAGCTCGATGCCGGTCCCGGGGCCGGTCGTGATCGTCGTCGACGCGGCGCTGGTGCCGCCGCCCACGACCTCGCCGCGGTGGTATCGCCGCACCCTAGACACGCAGCCCGATCCCGAGGAGCACGGTCGATGACAACCACGGACACGGCGCCGGCGCTCGCGTCGGTGATCGGCGGCCAGCCGCAGGGCGCCGGCGCGAGCTATCGCTCGACCAACCCCGCCCGCCTCGACGAGCTCGTCGCCTCCGTGCAGATGGGCGACGCGGCAACGTTCGTCGACGCCTGCACGAGCGCGAGCGCTGGGCAGCCAGGTTGGGCGGCGGTGCCGGCACCCGTGCGCGGGCAAGTGATCGCCAACGCCGCGCAGCTCGTTCGCGCCAACAAGCCGGCGCTCGCGGCGCTCGTCACCCGCGAGATCGGCAAGCCGGCGGGCGAAGCTCTCGGCGAGGTGCAGGAGGTGATCGACACGTGCGAGTTCTTCCTCGGCGAGGGCCGGCGGCTGTACGGGATGACGGTCCCGTCCGAGATGCCCGACAAGCAGCTGTTCACGTTCCGCAACCCGGTCGGGGTCGCGGCGATCGTCACCGCCGGCAACTTCCCGGTCGCGGTTCCCTCGTGGTACATCGCGCCGGCGCTGCTGTGCGGCAACGCGGTCGTGTGGAAGCCCGCCGAGTACGCGTCGGCGTGCGCGCTCGCGCTCGCGCAGCTGCTGTGGCGCGCGGGCGTGCCGGCCGACGCGCTGCACGTCGTGCTGGCCGACGGCGCGGCGACCTTCGATGGGCTCGAACAGGCGCTGGGCGAGGGCCTCGTGCAGAAGGTCGGCTTCACCGGCTCGACGGCGGTCGGGCGCCGGATCGGCGAGCTGTGCGGGCGCCACCTGCAGTCGCCGTGCCTGGAGCTGGGAGGCAAGAACCCGCTGGTCGTGATGCCTGACGCGGACCTCGAGCTGGCGGTGCAGGGCGCCGTGTTCAGCGGCTTTGGCACCGCCGGGCAGCGGTGTACGTCGCTGGGCACGGCGATCGTGCACGAACGCGTCCACGACGAGTTCCTGACGCGCTTTGCCGCCGCCGTGGAGGCGGCGCCGATCGGCGACCCGACCGCGGATGT
>JBEKRJ010000419.1:0-4986 GCA_049518835.1 Solirubrobacteraceae bacterium | reverse complement strand
GATCCGGTCGCGCGCGATCACGGCCGCGGGACTGCTCCAGCGGCTGAACGAAGGCAGCCGCCAGGCGAGGTTTGCGATCCGCGTGGTGCGACCGATCCGTTCTTGCTCGTATGACCGCAGCCCGGCGACGATGTCCGAGCCGTTGCGCTGCAGGCGCGTGCCGAGCACGACCGCGTCCTCGATCGTCGTGTTGGCACCCTGGCCGGCGGCGTTGGTCATCGGGTGGGCGGCGTCCCCCAGCAGCGTGATCGCACCCTCGCCCCAGGTCTTGATCGGCGGACGGTCGTAGACGTCCGCGCGGCCGATTGCGGCCTCGTCGGTGGCCGCGACGATCGCCGGGACCGGATGCGTCCAGCCCTCGAACTTCGCCGCCACCGCCTGCTTGCGCTGGCCGGGCGGGTCGCTGCCGCCGGCCTCGGTCGCGAAGATCCCCTCCCAGTACATCGTCTGCGCGCTGACGCGGTAGAACAGAAACCGCGCGCCGGGGCCCCAGACGATCCAGAACAGCCCGTCGGGCGTCGCGTCGTCGCGGTACTCGCACAGCGCCTGCCACGAGGCGTAGCGCGCAAAGCGCAGCCGCTCGTCGCCGCGCAGCGAGCGGCGCACGGTCGAGCGCAGCCCGTCGGCGCCGATCAGCAAGTCGCCGCGCTCGGAGCTGCCGTCGGCGAACGTCGCCACGACCCCGTCGCCGTCCTGCTGCACCCCCGTGCACTCCCGGCCCAGCGTCAGCACGCCGTCCTCCACGCCGCCGACGAGCACGCGGTGCAGCTGCGGGCGGATCACGCCGATCGTCGGCGCGCCGACCTTGCGCTGCGTCTGCGCCGGCGACCACGAGGTCAGCAGCTTGCCGCGCCAGTTGCGCATCTCGGCCGTCGAGACGCACGCCGCCGGGCCGCCGAGCGCCTCGATCTGGTCGCCGAGCTCCAGCCGCTGCAGCCCGCGCATGCCGTTGTGCCACACGTGGATCGCGCCGCCGACCTGGATCTGGTCAAGCGAGCCGGCGCGCTCGAACACCCGCGCCTCGATCCCCGCCCGCGCGAGCGCCCGCGCGGACGCCAGTCCGCCGATCCCGCCGCCGATCACCAAAGCGCGCGTCATAGCGGCGCCGAGACCGCCTTTCGCAGCTCGCTGAGGCCCTTGCGCGGCACGGCGAGCTTGAACATCACGTCGCGCAGCCCGACGCGGACCGGATCGCCCCACGCGTTGAAGTTCGAGACCGTCCGCGAGGCCTTCACCAGCGGCGTCGTGCGCTCGATCCGCCGCTGCTCGTAGGCGCGCAGCGTCGCGACCGGCTCGTGCGCGCCGCGCAGCATCCGCCCGAGCACGACCCCGTCCTCGATCGCCTGATTGCCGCCCTGGCTGGTGTTGGTCGTCATCGGGTGCGCGGCATCGCCCAGCAGCGTCACGCGCCCGCGCCCCCAGGCGGTGACCGGCTTGCGGTCGAACACCGGCAGCCCGATGATCTGCTCCTCGGGCGTCGCGTCGAGCGCGGTCGGGATCGGCTCGGGCCAGCGCCCGAAGGCCTCGAGCAAGCGCGCCTTGCGTCCCGGCGGCCGGCCGCCCTGCTCCTGCGGGCCGTAGATCACGCAGGCCAAGAACAGCCGACCGCCGGCGACCCGGTGCATCACGGTCCGCGCCGCCGGCCCGAACGTGAGCCGCTCGACGCCCTCGGGGAACAGCCCCTCGGCGCCCTCGATCAGCGTCTGCCACTGCACGTAGCCGGCGTAGTCGGGCTCGGCTGCCCCCAGCAGCTTGGTGCGCACGATCGAGCGCAGCCCGTCGGCGCCGACCAGCACGTCGCCGCGCTCCTCGCGCCCGTCGGCAAAGCGGGCGGTGACCCCGTCGGCGCCGTCGTCGAAATCGACCAGCCGCGCAGCCGCCGTCACCGCGCCGGACTGCACCGACTCGTACAGCATCGTGATCAGGTCCTGGCGGGCGATGCCGACGTCGAACAGCCCCAGCCCCTGCGCGATCTCCTCGATCGGCCACACCGCCAGCGTGCGACCGCGCGACGAGCAGAACTCGGCCCGCAGCATCGGCGCGCCGACCTGTCGCGCGGTCTCGTCCAGGCCGATCTCGCGCAGCGCGCGGATCGCGTTGGGCCACAGGTGAAAGCCGCCGCCGACCATCGTCATGCCGGGCTGCTCGAGCTGCTCGAACACCGCGACGTCGATCCCGGCGCCGCGCAGCGCCCGCGCCGCCGTCAGCCCCCCAACACCCGCCCCTGCAACGATCACGCGCACGGATCAGCCCGGGATCGTCATGTCTTTGACCTGGTTTCGCCAGGCCATCGGGGCCGACATCTGGAAGATCGTGTTGCGCAGCGCCAGCGCCGGCGGCTTTTGCAGGGCGCCGGCGCGCGCCAGCCGCCAAGCCATCGTCTGGAACTTCGCCGCCCGCGGGATCCGCTGCTGCTCGTAGCCGCGCAGCGCGCCGTCGAGGTCGCGCGTCCCGGTCTGCAGCGCGCTCGCGACCGCGAGCGCATCCTCGAGCGCCTGCGCCGCTCCCTGGCCGACGGCGAACGTCATCGGGTGCGCCGCGTCGCCGAGCAGCGTCACCGGCCCGCGGCCCCACTGCTTGTCGGGCACGCGATCGAACACGTCGGTGCGGAAGATCGACTCCTCGTCGGTCGCCTCGATGATCGGGTGGACCGGATCGACGAACCCGGCGAAGCGCTCGTGCACCGCGCGCTTGCGCTCGCCCGGGGGGTCCTGGATCCCGGGCGGGCTGGTCACGATCCCCTCCCAGCTGGTCCGCTCCGGGCCCGATTTGAACACCACGAACTTGGCGCCAGGGCCCCACCACGCGGTGAAGTCGACCTTCGGTGCCAGCTGCGCCGGCAGCACGACGTTGGCCCGCCACATCGTCAGCCCGGAGTGGCGCAGCGGCGCCGAGCCGAGCAGCTGCGCGCGGACGACCGACTCGAGCCCATCGGCACCGATCAATGCGTCGCCGGATTCGGCGCGCCCGTCGGCGATCTTGACGCTGACGGTGCCGTTGCGCTGCTCGAAGCCCGACACCGGCGAGCCGGTCGTGACGTACTTGCCGCCGGCCGCCGCCAGCGCCGCGTGCAGGTCGGGCCGGTTGATCCCGCACACCGGGGCGCCGTGGCGGCGCGCCATCTCGTCCAGCGGCCAGCGCGACAGCAGCCGCCCGTGGTGGCTGCGCTGCTCGAAGCAGCTCAGGACCGCGCCGTTGGCGCGCACCTGCTGGCCGACGCCGAGCTGATCGAGCACCTGCATCGCGTTGCACCACAACGTGATCCCGGCGCCGAGCTCGACCTTCGACAGATCCGAGGCGCGCTCGAGCACGACCGCGTCGACGTCGGTCGGCGCGAGCGCGATCGCAGTCGCCAGGCCGCCGATGCCGGCGCCGACCACAATCGCGCGCGTCATACCGATGTATTCCCCACCGTCATCGCTGCCCCTTCGTGAGTTTTTCTCCGGTCCCGGTCCCAAACCAGCGTCGTGCCGAACCTACCAAGTACGGCCGCGCAGAGCAACCGCGGCCAGGGTCGGACGTAGATCACACCCTTAGGGCCCCCTAAATCGACACCACCGGCAGCACGATGTGCGAGGCGTGGGCGTCGTCGTGGAGCACCGTCTGGGTCGCGACCGTCAGGTCCTCGGCGCGCTGCGAGCCCGTCGCAGCGCCGGTGTTCGCGTTGCGGTCAAAGCGGGGGAACGAGCTCGACGTCACCAGCAGCCGGATCCGATGGCCGGCGAGGAACACGTTGCTGGTCGCGACGAGGTCGAGCGCGTACTCGTACGCGCGGCCCGGCTCGATCGCGACCGCCCGCGTGACGCCCTCGCGATAGCGCGCGCGGACGATCCCCTCGGCGATGATCCGCGAGCTGCCGTCGGGCGCGACGTCGCACAGCTTGGCGACGAAGTCGGTGTCGCGCGCGCTGGTCGCCGCGTGCAGAACGACCGTCAGCGGGCCGGTGACCTCGAGCGGCGACGCCAGCGGCGCCGAGCTGTACACGAGCACATCGGGGCGCTGCTCGATGCGCCGCTGGTCCATCGGACCCGAGTTGGTGCGCATGAAGGCGGCCGGCAGCGAGGTCGGGCCGCCGATCGTCGGCGCCGGATCGGCGGGGTCATAGACGTAGCGGTCCGGCGGCTCGTCGGCCGGCGGCGCCGTCGACAGCAGCCCGCCCTCGTCGTCGCCTGCACGCAGAAACCATCGCTCCGCACGCGCTCGGATTGGCGGCCATTCGGTCTCGTCGCGCCATCGGTTGGTGCCCATCACAAAGATCCGGACCGGCTCAGTCAGGTCAGGTGCGCGATCCTCGAGCTGCTGGGTGAAGAACTCCAGTTGCAGCTGCGCGAGGTCGATCTTGTCGACGCCGCCGAACTCCGGGAACGAGTGGTCTGGATAGGCGCCGTACGTGCTTCCGTGCGCCCACGGCCCGATCAGCAGCCGCGTCTGTGACCGCGCGCGCTCGCTCGCACCCTCGGCGCGCAGCCGCCGGTAGTTCTCGAGCGTGCCCTTCAGCAGCAGGTCATACCAGCCGCCGATGTTGAACGCCGGCACCGTCACGCTCCCGTATAGCCGGTCGATCCTGACCTCGTCCCAGAACTCGTCCTCGGTCGGATGCGCGAGCCAGTCGCGGTAGAACTGCGCCGACTGCACCCCCTCCAGCAGCGGCGGCGCGTCGATCGGCAGGTGGCGAAACTGCTCGCCGAGTGAGGTCTTCATCCGCGGCGCGGTCATCATCTGCGCCCAGAACAGGTTGAAGCCGAGCTGGAACGCGCCGCCCTGATAGATCCAGCCGTCGTAGTAGTTGCTGCCGGTCGCGACCGGGGACAGCGCGGCCAGCGCCGGCGGCTGCTGCGCGGCGGCCAGCCACTGCGCCGCGCCGCTATAGGAGCGCCCCGCCATCACGACCTTGCCGTCGCACCACGGCTGGGCGGCGGCCCACTGCACGGTGTCGTAGCCGTCGTGCGCCTCGGCGACGAGCGGGTAGAACTCGCCGTCGGAGCT
>JBEKRJ010000418.1:0-9343 GCA_049518835.1 Solirubrobacteraceae bacterium | reverse complement strand
GGCAGCATCTCCTCTATATGGTCAGACACCAGCCGGTGGAACAGGATCTCGTTGGTGTCCTGCAGCGCGCGCAGGTTAATGTGCCTGGCGACGTCCGTTGGCTGCTCCCGGTAGGCCTGGTATCTGCGTTGCACCTGCTGTTCGAGCGTCTCGATCACGGCCGGCAGCAGGCCACGCAAACCCAGCTCTGAGCGCTCCTCCTCGGAGAAGGCGGTGCCCTTGTTCATCAGCGGATCCTCCAGCACGCCCACGCCGGGGCTCTGATCGGCACTCATCATCTGTGCCGTTCCCTTCCGGCGCGACCGCGCGGTGGGAACCTACGGCTGCGACCGTCCGGATGCGACCCTACGAGGGTTTGCGGTGTGTGATGCGAAGCCATATCGCGCATTACCCCAAGTCAAGGCGGACCTGTTCGGGCACGATCGGTGATCGACGCGTTCTCGGCCAGAATCAGGAGCTTGACGATCATGCTGTCGGCGCGATCCTGCGCATGGCGGGCTCAACGCGGACGGCGGCTTGGCGCGGACCCAACTCAACGTTCTCACGCGTGGATGGCGCGCCCGTGGCTGGCCGCGGCGGGGCGCAGGTGATGGAAGAACGACCCCTGGGTTGTCGGCGCGATCGTCTGCGGGGCTTGCGCTTATCGTCACAAGCGAGTAGCGTGAGGGATGGAAGCGGACGCTGACCAAGCCCACTACGCGTTGCTGCAGCTGAGGCTGCCGTTGCTGCGCCTACTGAGGCGATTGACCTGCGCTCGCGTGTCGGCTATGTGTGGCCTACGGCCCGCCGTGGCTTTGCCGGGGGTCGCACGCCAACGGGAGGGAGGGTCGGATCTCATGCTCGTTGTGATTGTCGTGTTGTTGATTGTCGCCGTCCTCGGGTGGTCCGAGGGTCGGGGGCGCTTTGATCTGAGGATTGCCCGCTGCTTGTTGCATCGCAGCGCGCGCGGTTGCGGCTCGGACGGCCGCACGGGCGCGAGCGTCATGGCCGGCGGAGCCTGGTCGTGAGCCCCGTGGTCGTGGATGTCCCGATTGCCTACCGACGCCAGCGTCGCAGTGCGGTTGGGGTTGGCGAGGTCGGCGATCGCGCGTTCGAGTCTGCGCATGCGATCACGAATGCCGGTTTGTTGTTCGAGGATTTCGACTCTCGCGGGTACGATCCGCGCGAGCACATCGCCGGGCACCCCGATACGCCTGAGCGGATTGAGGCGATCGACGCCGCGCTCGCCGCGGTGGACTGGCTGGGCTGGGAGCAGCGCGTGGCGCCGGTGGCGGCGCGCGCCGAGCTGGAGGCCGTCCACAACGGGACAATGATCGACACGATCGAGCAGATCGTCGCCGCCGGCGGCGGGCCGATCGACGCCGACACCCACGTGGACGCGGCCTGCTACCGCGCCGCGCGGCACGCCGTCGGCGGGGCGTGCGCGATGGTGCGAGCGCTGATCGCCGGGGAGGCGCCGATCGCGTTCGCCGCGCTGCGCCCCTCGGGGCATCATGCCGAACGATCCCGCGCGATGGGCTTCTGCCTGTTCAACAGCATCGCCGTCGCGGCACAGCTCGCGATCGACCGGCTGGGGGTGCAGCGAGTGTTGATTCTCGACTGGGATGTCCACCACGGCAACGGCACCGAGGATATCTTCCGCCACCGCGACGACGTGCTATTCGCCAGCATCCATCAGGCCAAGACGTTTCCCCACAGCGGTCTGCTGCGTGACGCCGGGTCCGGCGCGGGGTTGGGCTACACGATCAACCTACCCGTCCCCGCCGGTTCTGACGGCGAGCTGTGGCTCTCACTGCTGGAGCACGTGGTGCTACCCGCGGCAGCCGCTTTCGGTCCTGAGTTGGTGCTGATCTCGGCCGGCTTTGACGCCCACCGCGCCGACCCGCTCGGCGGCTGTCGGCTAGAGAGCTCCGACTTCGCGCGGATGGCCCGCCATGTCCGCGATTTCGCACAGCGCGCAGACGCCCCGATCGGCGTGGTGCTCGAGGGCGGCTATGACCCCCCGGCGCTCGCCGAGTCCGTGATCGCGACGATGCGCGCGCTCGGCGGAGACGGCAAGGCGGAGTCGATCGCGCCGGAGCGCATCTATACCCGTCGAGCAGCCTCCTACGTTGGACACCACTGGGACCTGTAGCCAGCACACTCAGGCAGTGAGCGCCTGGGCTCAACGGCGCGCGGCTGCCGCGGGACTGACGATCCTCGACCCGAGCACGCGGCCGAACGGGCGGCTCGAGCTAGCCGACGCCGATCATCCGGACGTACCGGGCGCGAAGATCGCACCGCCGGTTGGCGTTTTGCCAGCTTGCGCTCGACGAGGTCAAAGCGATCAAGAACGAGTACGGGTCCACGGTCAACGACGTGACCGTCTCGCTGGCCGCCGGCGTGGGGCGGCGATGGCTGGGGGAGCAGGGACGAGCTCCCAGACAGGCCGTTGGTCGTGCTCCTGCCGTATCGGTGCGCAGCGAGGAGCAGCGCGGTACCTGCGGCAACCGGGTCGGGACGATGAACGTGCCGCTGTTTACATCACAGAGCTACTGCGGGCAGCTCGACGTCGGGATCGTCGCCGACCGTGAGCAGATCCCCGAGGCTTGGAAGCTGATCGGGTTCTTGCGGGAGTCGCTCGACGAGCTGCGGCCGACCGCCGCGCGCAAGTAGCCGCGCTCCTCGCCGAGCTCGACGGACAAGTCCTCAGCCACCCACTCAGCCCGGTTGTCGGTGCTGATTGCTGACGGCTCCGGCGCACAGCGCCGTCAGCTGGTCGATCTCAGTCGTCCCGACCGTGCGGCCGAGCGCGAGCCAGCGACTGGCGAACTCCTCGACCATTGCGGTCAGCGCGATCGCCGTGATCTCGAGGTCGAGTCCTCTGTCCACTTGTCCGTGCTCGCGCTCGTGGGCGAGCACGTGGCACAGTTGCTCCACGATCGAGCCTCTGATCCGCGCGCGCAGCTCGTCGACCTCGGGATGGATCGCGCTCGCGTGATCCCAGGTGCGAACGACGTCCCACCATTCGCTGTAGGTGCCAAAGAACAAGGCCATCCGGGTTCGGATCGCTTCGCGCGCGGATTCTGGGTGGCCGGCGGCGAGCGGTGCGACCGCGGCGCCGTAGACCGCGCTCGCGGCCGTTTGGGTCAGCGCCAGGAGGGCGTCGCGCTTGTCGTCGAAGTAGGTGTAGAACGTGCCGTGGCTCGTGCCCGCCAGCGCGACGATGTCAGCGACCCGGGTCGAGGCGAAGCCGCGGATCGCGAACGCCTCTCGCGCGCCCGCTAAGAGCCGCTCGCGCGTCGGTCCGCTAGTGCGTTTCGCCGGCCGTGGCGTCGGCTGATCGGCCGGTGAGGCCTGTCGCGGCATCTGTTGCTCGTGCGGTCAGAATCATTCCCGCAGCGTACTCCCCGAGGCCGATGATGACGTCGACGTCAGCAACGACGCGGCCGCGATCCCGTCGCCTGACTTGACAACCGCGCGGGATCGTGCGAGCCTCGGCTGATACCGATGTCAACGTCAAAGGGTGATCGTGTGGCAAAAGCGACCACAAAGCAGAGCACCGCCGCACACAGCGGCAACCCCGCCGCGCATAACGGCAACCCCGCCGCGCATAACGGCAACCCGTCGCAGGCGACCTCCGATCCGACGCCAGCTGCCAAGCCGGCCCGCAGCCGCCAACCCCAAGGCCGGCTTCAGGGCCTGATCGCCAAGCGCGTGACGGCCGCTACCGAAGGTGCGCTGGTCGGCCCCAACCAGACGCTGATGAACGTCCAGAAGCCCGTCTGGAAAGCGATCTGCGACCGCTATTTCCGGCTTGAGATATCTGGTTGGGAGCGCTTGCCCGACGAGACCTCGCTGCTGATCGGAAATCATTCCGGAGGGTCGCTGACGATGGACGCGTGGACGGCCTCGGCGACTACTTTCGTCAGGTGGGCGTGATCCCAGCCTCCCGGCAAGGCGTCAGCGCCGCGCTCAGCGCGGGCTGCGACGTGGTCATCTGGCCCGGGGGTGACGTCGACGCGATGCGCAGCTGGCGCCGGCGCGACGAGGCTGTCCTCGGCGGGCGCAAGGGCTTCGTGCGCCAGGCGATCCGCTCGGGCGTGCCGATCGTGCCCGTCGCCAGCGTCGGCGCGCATGACACCGTATTCGTCTTGTCTGAGGGCCGCTGGATCGCGAACGGGCTCGAGCACATCCCGGGGCTGAAGGGCCTAAAGCAAAAGCTTCGCGGCTCGCAGCTGCCGATCCTGCTCGGGATCCCCTTCGGCGTAACGATCGAGACGGTTCCAACGCATCTTCCGCTGCCAGCGAAGATCCGCACCGAGCTGCTTGACCCGATTTACCTCGACAAGGACCCAGAGCGCGTCAACGATCGCGAGTACGTCAACTCGATCTACCTCGAAGTGCAGACTGCGATCCAAGCCGCAATGGACCGACTCGCCAAGCAGCGACGCGTCCCGATCTTCGGCTAGCAACAACACAAGCACCCTTCGCTCGGCGGCCTGCCCGCATGCTATGCGCGAGGAGGACGTCGATCGTAGAGGAGACGACAGATGAGCATCACAACCAAGCCGACAGCACCGAAGCATCATCCCAACGCGGGCGGTTCCGCGGCGGACAAACCGTCGCCTAGCGGGGGGACTGTTGCCGCGGCTGCTTCGCGTCTGCTAGCACCCGGGGCGGTCACTCTGTTCGAGGTCCCGTTCGCGAGCGCGATGGGTGACTGCGACCTCGCGCTGGTCGCGCGGATGTTGGATCTCTCGACCCACATGCACCCGAGGATGCGCCCGGGGCGCGACGCGTTGCGCCGGCGCAACGACAGGATCCCCACGTGCCACGACAGCCCCGGCCTCGCCCGCCTTGATCACTACTCCGGGTTGTTCCTGAAGCGGGGCGTGACCGAGGGAGACTGGACGCTCGAAGCGCGAACCTGGGGTCATCCGCCGCCAGACAGCGTCCACGAATGGCATGTGCTGGCCGCTGGGGCCGCGCACCAGCTCGACCCTACGGTGACCTTTCCAGATCGTCTGCATGCCACATCGTCCGAGATCGCGGACCGCCCGCTCGGACGAGCCGCGAACAAGCGCCTTGCGCGGATTCGCCGCCGCCTTGTCGGCCTTCCCTAGCGTCCACGATGAATCGCACCTTGCGGTTGGCTCGGTCGTCAGGATGATGCTGGTTGGGCAGGGCATGACTCTCCCCGCGCTCGTGCACCGACTACGGCTCAGCGAGCAGACCTCAGTCGCTGACGCCGCGACCTGCGCGACCAAGGGGCGCGTCGGGTCACCACCCTGCGCAAGATTCGAGCGCGACGTCGATCTCGAGGAAGCCCGCCTTACCCCCATCCTGAGTCGGCATGAGCGACCGTACCGGCCACTTCGCACCGATCATCGGGGATGACCAAGGCGCAGCATCACACCGCCTGATCTCGCGGTTCCGCCGGTCTGCCGGCCCCGCGCGTCGAGGCGATCTCGCGGTTCTAAGATGGTCTCAACCAGACAACGAGGGAGGACGAGGAGGCTTCGACTATGACCGAGCATCAGCAAGATGCCAGTTGGAACGTCGCCGAGTGGCACGGCAAGATGTTGGTCGACCGCGACGGCGAGAAGATCGGGAAGTTGCAAGATGTTTATGTCGACGTGGAGAACGATGAGCCTCAGTTCGCGACCGTCAAGGAGGGCTTGATCGGTCGCCATTTGACGTTCGTGCCGCTGGGTGGGATCACGGTGGGTCCCGACGACTTGCAGGTTTCGGTCTCCAAGGAGCAGGTTCGGGACGCGCCGAACATCGAGCAGCACGGCGAGGAGCTCTCTCAGGCCGACGAGTCAGCGCTCTATCACCATTACGAGCTCAACTACACTCCGCCCGACACGGAGAGCGGTCGTCGGCTCGCCCGCCGCTGACTCGCCCAGTCCGGCAGTCGCCCAGTCCGGCAGTGCGACTCCCCCAGCGTCGGGGCGTGTCTCTTGTTGCTGGTGACGTTTGTTGACTTCCAACCTCGCAACAATGCGGCCCCGAGGATCGTGAGAACCCGGGGTCTGAGACCTGCTGGCACCTGACAACGGTTCGGCGCCCACGCGCGTGTCCTCGGACATCGGATCCCAGGACAGTTGTTCCTCCGAGCTCAGGCCGCGGCGTCAGTTCTGGCGCGGGGAGCGCCGCAGAACAGCCGAGAGGATCACGGTTAGTGTCGCGACTAGCAGGCCGACGCCCCAGCCAGGTGCGCCCAGAGCGCCGAGGATCGCTCCGACGATCAGTCCAAGGACGATGATGCCGATCAATCCGACTGACACCGTTTCGCCGAGCACGAGTCGTGTTCGCTGTGACGGCCCGTCCGGGTGCGTTTGTCGCTGGTGGAGGCGTTCGCCGGTCCTCGCGCCAGTCTCGTGACCGTTTCGCTCGCGCGCCGCGGCGCGTTGGGATCGGCGCTCTTCACGTTCGTCGCGCTCGGAGGCGGCGAGGCCACGCGCCGAGTCGGGGGAATCTGGGGCCGACGCTGCGGCTTGCGTTGCGCTTTTTCGGTCGGATCCGGGGCTCCTGTTTGCGGCGGCAGCGGATCCGTGCGCGGGGGCGAGGTCCGGGTCCGTCGCGACGAGCGACCCGTTGCTAGCGGGACCGGCAATCGTGTCGGCGGTCACGCCTGATGCCGTCGAGTGGACCGGAGTGCTGCGTAGCTTGGAAAGCATTCGAGGACCCCCCTCAGGGCGGGTGCGAGGGGAGCCTTCGCACCCTCTCGTCAATGTACGACTACGATAGCATGCAATTTGTATCTAGAAATGCTGGGCTAACGTCGATGCTGCAGGCGGTTGGCGGTGAGGTCAGTTCACGGCGGCGGCACAACGTTCTCACAAGGGGCTGGTTCCAGCATGAATAGCTCGATTTCCATGTCGGGTCCGACGTGGTGGTTGGAGATGAACGACAGCACGTCGCGGCCTGATAGGTGCTCGACGGCGGCGATGAACTTATGTTGCATCGCGTTCTGGAATGCGCTGCGGGTCTCTTGTACGACGGCGGCGCGTTGAAGCTCGATCATCGTCTTCTCGACGTCGGTGTAGACGCCCCCTAAGATGCAGACGAGCAGCTCGCTCTCGAGTAGCAAGGTCTTGGCGGTCACCGGTGAGCGGTGGTAGTAGCGCTCGTGTAGCGCGACCATCGCGTCGGTCACGGCGACAAGCAGCGCATCGCCGATCAGCGGTGGCTTTAGCGCCGGCATGCGGCCTTCTCTCTCGTCCTCCGAGGCTGCATTCGCGCGCGAGGCGAAGGACGGAACCCAACGTGCGATCTGTCCCTCACCTTAGCGCTAGACTCGATTGGTCTTCGCCTCGCGAACAGATCCTGTCCCGTCATGACCCCCCCAGTCGTCAAAAGCGCACATCGGACTCACGGCGATGTACTGACGGCGATCTCTGACGGCATGGTCGCGTTGCTCAAGGAGTACTACGGCCGCGGGCCGACACGGACGAAGTCCTACTATGAGGATGACCTCGTGGTGTGCGTGTTGCGCGGCGGCTTCTCTCGGGTCGAGCAGACGCTTTTGGAGGGTGGCCGAGGCGCCGCGGTCATTCAGCAGCGGATGGAGTTTCAGGAGCTCATGCGCCGGCGCTTCGAGGCGGTGATCGAACGGGCCACCGGTCGGCGGGTGATCGGCTTCATGAGCGGCAATCAGCAGCACCCCGACATGATGTGCGAGGTGTTCATCTTGGCGCCGACCGACCTCGTCGACACCCACGAGATCCCGGCAATTATCTCGTCACCGGCGGCCTGACCTAAGCGCCGAGGCAACGTCAGTCGAAGGGGGTCCACGCGACTGGCGTTGAGTTAGGGTCCTTATGGCGAGCGAGGTGGTCTGCTAGAGTTCTGCTTGAGGGCATACCGTGACGTCGGCGTCTAGCCGGCAGCACGATTTGACTTCCGAGCTATTCCACCAGCCCCGGAGGTTGCCATGCCCAATGTCACGCTTACGGCCGGCTCGATCGCCGGGCGGCGACCATGACCGTCGCTTACGTAATCGTAGTACTGGCGTTCCTGGCTGTCTTGGGCCTCGCGCTGTCGATGCGCGTCATCAAGCAGTACGAGCGCGTGGTGCTGTTTGAGCTGGGCAAGGTGAAGGACGGCGCCCGCGGACCGGGGGTGATGTTCATCGTGCCGTTTGTCGACCGTGTTCATCGCGTGTCGCTGCGGATCATCACGATGCCGATCCAGTCCCAGGGGATCATCACCCGTGACAACGTCAGTATCGATGTCGCCGCGGTCGCGTACTACCGAGTCAAGGATCCGATCCGGTCGGTGATCGCGATCGAGAGCGTCGCCGAGGCGATCAACCAGATAGCGCAGACGACGCTGCGCTCGGTCGTCGGACGTCACACGCTGGACGAGGCTCTGTCGGAGACCGACAAGATCAACGACAACATCAAGCAGATCCTCGATGTACAGACCGAGGAGTGGGGCGTTGAGGTCACGGTTGTGGAGCTCCGCGACATCCAGCTGCCCGACAGCATGAAGCGCGCCATGGCTCGCCAGGCCGAGGCCGAACGCGAGAAGCGCGCCAAGATCATCGCCGCCGAGGGCGAGGCTCTCGCCGCCGGTGAGCTTGCCCATGCCTCTGACGTGATGATGGCCCATCCGCTGGCGCTGCAGCTTCGCAACCTGCAGACCCTCGTCGAGGTCGCCGTGGCCGAGCTTCCGACGCCGCCCCCCCTCCCGACGCCGGCCACCAACGGCGAGCTCATCCCCTCATGATCACCGAATCCGCATAACCGAGGAACCCATGTCCAGCGATTCACGCCCAGCGCAGACGCAGTCGACCAAGCACCACAGCAGCTTCGCCGAGGGCGAGTCCGACCCGGTGAAGTACCCCGATGAGGAGCACGTCGGCACGTTCGCCGAAGGCGAGGCGGACCCCGACAAGTACCCCGATGAGGAGCGCGTGGGCACCTTCGGCGACGGCGAAGTCGACCCCAAGCAGTACCCCGATGAGGAGCATGTCGGTGCGTTCGCCGAGGTCGACAAGCCAGCATGACCGCCAGTGCGTCAGGCCCCTCGCCGGCACCGGGGATCATCCCCGCGCCGCCGGTCGTCAACGAACGACCCGCGTGGCCGACCCGCCAAGCCGGCGGGTCCCGAGCCGGCCGCGCCACCGCCCGGCCGCCGGACCGGCGCAGGCCGATGGCGCGTGTGCTGGACGCGCTGCGGCGCGACCGGGGCCGGTCGCGCCGCGACCCTCAACGCAGGGCCGGGCGGTGACTCGATCGGCTCTCGCCGGTTCTCGCACGCTCAGCCGCTCGCGCCGGTGTCGTCTGCGCCGGCCCGGCGATGAGCTCTCGAGCGCCTGACCCCCGGCTCGTGCGTCGAGATCCACTGAGAT
>JBEKRJ010000417.1:0-5430 GCA_049518835.1 Solirubrobacteraceae bacterium | reverse complement strand
ACCGAAGTCTTCCACTCGCCGGCGTTCAGACACGCAGCCAAAGCCTGCGGACTGCAGCTTCCCGCGGCTCCGCCGCCGTAGCATCCCGCGTGGACAACGAGAGGCCGCCTACCGGCATCTCGCGCCTACTCGCGACATCGAAACGGCGGCGTCGAGCTGTAGGCGCGGGTCGACCGCGCTGACGCCAACAGCCACGACCGAGGTTTGAACTGCGGGCCGCTCCGGACGGGATGCGGGCACAAGTTCGTCGGTCCGCCACCCCCACTCCCGTGCCTACCGCAGGCGGAACGCCGAGCCGCCGGCCCTGCTTCCACGTCCGAGCGCGCATCTTGGAACTCCAAATCGTCTGCCCTCGTTTGCGCGGAAAGGATGCATTCCCCGAGCCGGCGCTCGACAGCCAGCCCGGGCGGCCGCTCGCAAGGGTGCTAGCATGGTGCTGTCCGCGGTGCGATCTACGGTGGTTGCGCGATGTCGTCCGCTTTGCCGGTTTGGGGCCGGGTTCAGCGGGTCGTTGAGAACGGCTGCGAGTCGTGGACGGTCATCGGGGCAGACCACCAGTCGGTCGGGCCGGTGGAGGCGTTTCTGCGTTGGTTGACGGACACCGAGCGCTCGCCGAACACGGTGCGGGCGTATGCCGGTGATCTGCGCCAGTTCTGGGAGTTCCTTGCCGTTCGTCGCTATGACTGGTCTGATCTTGGTGTTGAGGTGCTCGGCGATTTCGCGAGCTGGCTGCGCAGCCCGGCCGACAATGTGGTTGTCCTGCCGGGTGGTTCGTCGGCGCGGGGAGCGTCGACGGTGAACCGCAAGCTCGCGGCGGTCGCGGCGTTCTACGGCTTTCATCACCGGCGGAGCGGGGTGCCGGTCGCGGAGCGGCTGCGTCCGCCGTGGCATCGGTCGGGTCGCGGGTCGTTCAAGCCGATGTTGCAGGGGTTCGCGCCGTTGCGGGCGCGGGGGCGGCCGGGGCGTTTGCCGGAGCCGCGTCGGTTGCCGCAGGTGCTGTCATTGTCGCAGGTTGAGGCGATTCTGCGCGCGCAGCGGCGGGTGCGCGACCGGTTCATGTTCGCGTTGTTGTTTGAGACCGGGATGCGGGTCGGGCAGGCGCTTGGGCTGCGGCACGGGGATGTCGTGACGTGGGAGAACCGGATCGAGATCGTCTCCCGCGAGGACAATGCGAACGGTGCGCGCGGGAAGGGTGGGGCGGGGAGCGTCCCGGTCGGGAAACAGTTGATGCGTCTCTACGCGCAGTACATGCACGTCGAGTACGGCTCGCTGGATTCGGACTACGTGTTCGTGAACTTATGGGGCGGGCGGGTCGGACGGCCGATGACCTACGCGACGGTCAACGATGTTGTGCTGCGCACGCGCCGGGATGTCGGGTTCCGGTTCACGCCGCACTGGTTCCGGCACACGTACGCGACGCTTGCTCGCCGCAACGGGGTGCCGATCGACGTGATCAGTTAGCTGATCACGCACCGCTCGGTCCAGACGACGCAGCAAACTACACGCATCTCGATGTTGACGATCTTCGGAGTGAGCTGCAGCGCGCAGGCGTGCTCGGGACGGTCGAGGATCTGCTGTGAGCGCGTCGACCGCACTCGCCGTCGCGGCGCCGCAGCGGCCGGGGTCGTGGCGTGCGGCGCTCGAGGCGGCGGTCCGCCCCGAGTTTCGCCGAACGCCGCTGGTACCGCCCGCGGACAGCCCGCTGCTGCCGGCGGCGTGCGCGGTGACCGGGTGCGTGCGGACCGGGTTCACAGCCCCGTGGGGCCGGTTCCAGGCGCGTCTGTGTCACGGGCACGCCGATCGCTGGATCGCCGACGGCCGGCCGGCTGACAGCGCCGGCCGGGTGGCGGCGCAGACGCCGCTGCTGGTGATGGCACCGACCGTGGTGTGCGATGTCGCCCGATGCCCGCGGTCGGCGGCGAAGGCCGGCTTGTGCCGCGCGCACGATCGCCAATGGCACGAGCGAGGCAAACCGCCGCTGGAGGGGTTCGTGCGCTCCGCTCCGCTTCCTCGGCGTGCCTTGACCGGAGTCTGTCGGGCGCCTGACTGTGAGTTTCCGGCCGGTGGACGGCTCTGTGTGTGCGATCGACATACCACTACGTTCCACGCGTGGCGCAGTCATCGCGTCCGGGTCGGTGACCCGGATCCGTCGATCGAGGCGTATCTGGAGAACGTCACCTCGCGCGCGGACGGGACGGCGCACGTTTGGCTTGAGCTGCCTGACAGTGAGCTGCTTGCGCTTGGGCTTCGATTCGTGGTCCAGGTCATGCACGACGACGGCAAGGGGCTGATCGCGCAGGCGCGATGGCACGAGCTGGTGCGAGCACTCAACGCGCTCGACGTGGATTCGCTGCTTGACCACGACCTTGCCCGGTGGGACGCGCACCGGCCGGCAGGCTCCGACCGCGCCCCCCGCTGGCTGTGTTATCTGAAGCGCGGATGGAGGGCGCTGTTCGCGTTCCGCGCCCGAGCCGGGCTCGATGACCCGTGGGCGCACGACGTCTGGTACATCGACGCGCTCCCGATCGACCGGGGTGTCAGGCACTTCCGCACGCTCGACTGGCGGCCGGTCAACCCGGGGTGGCTGCGGGAGCTGGCCAAGCGGTGGGCGCGTCACAAGCTGCGAGGCGGGATCTCGCTCGTGCACGTCGCGGCCGTGCGCCACGCGACCATCCGCTTCGGCGAGTTCTGCGAGGAGCATGGCTGGCCGCTCGATGGTGCCGGGTGCTTGTCGCGTGAGCTGTTTGACGCGTTTCTTGATCACGTCCGCTGCCTGCCGAGGGGCGAGTCGCACCGGCACGCGATCGCGTGCGGCGTCAAGCAGTACGAGGTCTACGCGGAAAGACGGCACCGTGAACGATCGACCGTCACGGTTGTGCTTTTTCGGCGAGTTCTGCGCGCGCGGATTGGGCGATGTCGGCGCCTGTGTTGGCGTGCCCGGCGATGCCCCAGCCGCCTTCGGGGGCCTCCGTCAGCAACACCCAGGTCCGTTGCGCCAGGCTCGGGTCGCCCGCGGCGCGGGCCACGACCTCGGTCAGCTCCTTGACAACGCCGAGCTGCTTGTCGCGGTCCAGGCACCTGCTCCCAGCGCATCACCGCTGCGGCGAGAGCGGTCGCGAGCGTGTGCTTGTCGGAGAACGTTCCCTCGGCTGCGTAGACATCGATCATCGGCATGACGCGGCGGCTCCTTGTCGTTGCTCGGCTACGGATCTTTCCCGCAGCTGGCCGCCGGGGACATCACACGATCGAGTGAGCTCTAAGGCGTTGACCGGTCGTCACCGGAGTCGTGGCGCCCGCTTGCTGCGCCGGCTCCGGTTTACTATGGTGCCCGCCATAGAACATGCCTCGTACGTCCGACGCACGCCAGAAGATGATCGAGAGCGCCGCGGTGTTGTTCAGCGAACGCGGCATCCAGGGGACGTCGCTGATTGACGTCCTGAGCCACAGCGGGGCGCCACGCGGGTCTGTCTACCACCACTTCAGCGGTGGCAAGACCGAGCTCGTGGAGGAGGCGACCCGGTGGGCGGGCGAGTTCACGCTCGCAGGGGCCGTCGCCGCCGTGCAACGCAGCGATCCCGTCGCCGCGGTCGGCTCGTTCCGCCGGTACTGGTCGAAGATCCTGCGGGACAGTGACTTCGAGGGCGGCTGCCCGATCGCCTTGGCCGCGCTCGAAGGGTCGCACGAGCCGACTGCGCGGGACATCGCCGGCGAAGTTTTCGGCGACTGGCAGACGGTCATCGCGGACGCATTGCGCAGACGTGGCGTAGCGGCGGCGCGGGCACGCTCAATCGCGACGCTTTTGCTGGCGTCGATCGAGGGCGCGATCGTCCTGTGCCGCGCGCAGCGCAGCCTGCGGCCACTCGAGCGCGTCTGCGGCGAGCTGGAGCTCGTGATGGCCTCGGCACTCGAGGGCGAGCAGCTGGACAGCGTGGCGACCCCGTCTGTTGAGGAGTGAGGCAGGTCATGGAGAGGACGGTGTCCCGTCGTCATGTGCTGCGTGGCAGGGATGCCCCACTCACGGAGCTGAGCCTCATGCTCGATCGGGTGCGCAACGGCGGCGCCGGCGCGGTTAGCCTCGTCGAAGGAGCCGCGGGTATGGGGAAGAGTCGTCTTCTCGACGAGGCGGCGAGGATGGCGCGCCGGATGGACTTCGCGGTCGGCCGGGGCGGCGCCGAGCCCGGCGATGGGGTCGAGCTGGCGCCCCTGATGGACGCCCTTTTCGAGGGCGACCCACCGCCGCTTGAGCCAGGTGCGCTGAGCGAGCTTCCCGCTGTGGCCGAGCAGCGCTACTGGCTGCTTCAAGAACTGCAGGCGCTGCTGGAGCGAGCCGCACTCGAGCGGCCGATGCTCCTGGCGCGGGACGACTTTCAGTGGGCCGACGCCGGGACCGCGACCGCCCTGCGGGTTCTGAGCTCACGCCTGAGCGGCCTGTCGATCGCCTGGGTCATTGCGCTGCGCTTGCCGCAAGGCTCGTCGCGGATCTCGGGGACTGCCGGGTACCTCGACCGGGCTGGTGCCGAGAGGATCGTGCTTGGTCCCCTGGATCAGGCCGCGGTCGTGCAGATCGGGCGAGATCTCACGGGCGGCGCGCCCAACGACTCGTTGGTCGCCCTCATGGGGGGCGCGCAAGGAAGCCCGTTCCTGCTGACAGAGCTGCTGACCGGGCTGCTCGACGAGGAGCGGGTTCGCGTGCAAGACGGAGAGGCGAGCGTGACGGACAGTCGCCTGCCGGCCCGGGTCCACGCGAGCATGCGTGAGCGCCTCGGCGGCTTGTCGGACGCCGCCCGCGAGTCAGCCATCGTGGCGGCGTCGTTGGGGCGCACCTTCTCGTTCGGCGAGCTGGCCGCGATGCTCGAGCGGACTCCGTCCGCGGTCCTCGCACCGGTCGAAGAGTTGATCGACTGCTCGATCTTGGTCGATCGTGATGGGAACCTGGGGTTCCGTCACGACATCACCCGCGATGCCGTCCGGGGGAGTGTGCCCTCGTCGGTGCGACGCGCGCTGGACCGCCAAGCGGTGGATGTCCTGCTCGAGAACGGCGCCCAGCCTGCCGAGGTCGCCGCCCAGCTGGCCGAGAGCGCGGTCCCCGGCGACGAGGCGGCCGTCGCGACCCTCTCGAATGCGGCGCGGATCCTCGGCGCTAACGACCCGAGCGCCGGGGCGGACCTGGGTCGCCGGGCCCTGGAGCTCGTGCCGAGCACGTTCCCCGGTCGCGCCGAGCTCGTGGCCGACACCGCGCTTCTTCTTCACGCCGCCGGACGCGGCAAGGAAGGCCGCGCGTTCATCGACACGTACCTTCGAAGTGCGCTGCCTCCCGAAGAGGAGGCGCGCGTGCTCCTCACGATCGCGGGGATGTTCGCCCTTTCACCCGACGTTCGCATCGACGCCGACCGGCGGGCGCTGGCGCTCGAAGGTGTCTCGCCGACGACG
>JBEKRJ010000416.1:0-5010 GCA_049518835.1 Solirubrobacteraceae bacterium | reverse complement strand
AAACCGAAAGTCGGGCCACGAATGATGCTTCCTTTCTCGAGCCGCTGAGGGCCCGAACCTGGGATTCGTGGCGCGCACCTCCCCTGGCGCCGCACGTGTCTGTGGATCAGTCCAGCCTAAAGCTCGAGTTGATCGTTATCGCGGCGGCAGCTTGACAGAGGAGCGGTTTTGTGTCAAGTCTTGGTTGCGAGCTGTCATCACCGCGTACAGCAGGACGGCCGCCGCGGCGCTGACGCTGAGCGACTCGATCTTGCCGCGCAGCGGGATCGACACCAGCGCGTCGCACGCCGCCGCGACGCGGGGTCGCAGGCCCTTGCCTTCGGAGCCCAGCACGAGCACCACGCCGCCGCGGAAGTCGACCGCGTCAAAGCGCAGCGCGCCGTCCGCCGCGCCGCCGTAGCACCACAGCCCGGCGCGCTTGGCCTCGCCGAGGAACTCGGCCAGGTTGCGCACGCGCGCCACCGGCAGGTGCTCGACCGCCCCTGCGGAGGCCTTGCACACCGCAGCGGTCACGTCCGCGGCGCGGCGCTCGGGCACCACCAACCCGGCGGCGCCGGCGCACTCGGCCGTGCGGCAGATCGCGCCGAGGTTCTGCGGGTCCTGCACCTGGTCCAGCGCGACGACGAGCGGCGCCGGCAGCGACAGCAGCTCGTCCGCCGGCGCGTAGCGGAACGCCGACGCCTCGGCGCACACGCCCTGGTGCTCGGGTGACCCGCAGCGGCGCTCGATCTCCACACCGGACGCCGGCGTCGTCGGCTGTCGCAACAGCCATGGCTCGCGGCGGGCGTTGTCGGTCGCCCACACGCGCAGCACCTCGCGCGGCCCGCGGATCGCCTCCCGGACCGGATTGCGGCCGTAGACGATCACGCCAGCGGCAGCAGCTCCGGACCGCCGGGGCCGTCGCGCACCTCCCAGCCCTGCGTCCGCAGCGCGTCGCGCAGGCGGTCGGCCTCAGCGTAGTCGCGAACGGCGCGGGCTCGCTCGCGGGCGTCGCTGAGCGCGCGGACGTCGGCGGGGGCCTGCACCGGCTTCGCGTCGAGCAGGTTGGCAAGGCCGAGCACGCCGAGCATCTCGCGCAGGTCGGCGTCGCCGACGCCGGCCCCGGCGCGGTTGGCTTCGGTGACCCATCCGAACACCGCCGCGAGCGCGCGCGGCGTGTTGAAGTCCTCCGCCAGCGCGTCGAGGAACTCGGTCTTGAGCGGCTGCGACCAGGACGCCGGCGAGGGGCCCTCGAGCAGCCCGCGGGCAGCCTCCCGAATCCCGCGCACGCTGGCGGCCGCCTGCTCGAGCCGCTGGTCGTCGAACTCGATCGGCTGGCGGTAGTGCCCGCCGCAGAAGTACATGATCAACGCGTCGCGGCCGAACGCGTCCAGCGCTTCGCTGAGCACGGAGATGTTCCCGACCGACTTGGCCATCTTCTGCTTGTCCAGGCGCACCATGCCGTTGTGCACCCACAGGCGCGCCAGCGGCGCGCCCCGCGCCGCGAACGTCTGCGCCGCCTCGTTCTCGTGATGCGGGAAGATCAGGTCGCTGCCGCCGCCGTGGATCTCGAACTCGAGCCCCAGCAGCGCCTCGGCCATCGCCGAGCACTCGATGTGCCAGCCGGGGCGGCCGCGGCCCCACGGCGACGCCCACGCGGTGTCCTCGCCGGGCTTGTGCGCCTTCCACAGCGCGAAGTCGAGCGGATCGCGCTTGCGCTCTGACCCCTCGATCTCCTCGCCCTGGTCCATCTGCTCCACCTGCTGATGCGAGAGCTCGCCGTAGCGCGAGTACGAGCGAACCGCGAAGTACACGTCGCCGCCGGCCTCGTATGCATGGCCGCGCTCGATCAGCCGCGCGATCAGCGACACGATCTCGTCGATCGTCTCGCTTGCCAGCGGCTCGCGGTCGGGACGGCCGAGCCCGAGCGCGCCGGTGTCGGCGATGTAGCGGTCGCCCATCTCTCGCGCAAGCTGCGCGCTGTCGATCCCGCGCGCGCGCGCGGCGTCGTAGATCTTGTCGTTGACGTCGGTGATGTTCGCGACGAACGTGACCTCGTAGCCCTCGTGCACGAGGAACCGCTTGAGCAGCGAGAAGACCACGAACGGTCGCGCGTTGCCGACGTGAATCGGACCGTAGACGGTCGGGCCACACGCGTAGATCCCGATCCGCCCCGGTTGCCGAGGCTCGAGCGCTAGCCGTCGCCCGCTGGGCGTGTCGTGCAGCGTGACCGTGCGCAAATCAGACGCGCGGGGCCTCGTCCTGGGCGACCGGCTCGCCGATGCTCAGGCCGTCGGCGGCGGCGTGCCCGTCCCAGCGGTCCGCGAGCACGCTGATCGGCTCGGTCAGCAACGCCTCGACGCCGATCTCGGCCAGCCGCCGCTCGTCGAACTCGTTCTCGCTCTCGATCACGGCGCTCGCGAGCCCGCTCAAGCGCTTGCGGTAGCCGTCGAGCACGCGACGCATGCGCTTGGACTCCAACCGCTCGTGCAACGCGACGTGCAGCAGCACCATCCCGGTGCTGACGCCACCGGTGACCTCGGGCACGAACACGACCAGGCGTCCGTCGCTGCGTCCGCGCGAGACCAGCACCTGGCGCTCGTCGGCGACGATCTTCTTGGTCCCACGCAGCGTGCTGTCGGCCTTGGTTCGCGAATCAACGCCGCTCACCGATCCCGCCTGATCGACCATCGTGATCGAGGCATCGGGGCGCTCGGGCGAGCGATCGATGCGGTACCTGCTGTAGCCGGTCACCTCGCGCACGGCGCCGTTCAGCGCCGCGAGCGTGCGCAGGTTGACATAGCTGAGGGCGGCCCGCGTGCCGCCCGCCTCGAGCACGGAGCCGACCAGCGCGACCGTGAACAGCTCCTCGTCGGAGCGTGAGATCCCGACCGTGACGGTCTTGGCCTGATGGCGGATCGTGTCGATCGGGCGCGTGAGGTCGTCGATCGCGAGCGTCAGCGCCGCGGTCAGGTCGTCGACCAGGTTGCTCGGGCTACCAGCGCGGTGGAACTCCCGGTCGTAGACGTCGAGCGGGGTCGCGCCCTCGACGTAGCCGAACAGCGACGCCAGCCGCGCGGTCGTGCCGGGCGTCAGCGTCGAGTCATACATGCCTGCCCACAGCTTCTGGCGAAACGCGGCGATCGCCGGCGCGAGCGCCGTCGCGAGCTCGAGCAGCATCACGTCGACGCTGCCGGCACGCTGCGCGGCAGCGTCGATCGTCGTTCTCGCCGCCCTCAGCGGGCCGGCCTGGGCGTCGATCGCAAGCGCCGCCTCGTACCCGAACAGGTGACCGACCATCGTCGAGAGCACGTAGGCGAGCTCGTCGTGGATCGGCGGTACCGCCAGCAGGTTCTCGTCCTGCGCGAACGCCTCGGTCCCGGCGGTCGCGATCACGACGGGGACGCCCTTGTGGGCGCGGAAGATCGCGACCTCCTTGGCCACATCGGTCGCAGCCGAGCCCGTCAGGCCGGCGGCGCAGACGAGCGTCATCGGCTCCGAGGACAGGTCGATGTGCTTCTTGTCCTCGGTCACGTCGAGCGCGATCGACTTGTAGCACAGCTCCGACATCTTGATCCGGATCTCGTTGGCGGCGATCAAGTTGCGCCCGCTGCCGACGATCGCCCAGTGTCGCTTGCGCGGAGCGAACTGCTGCGCGAGCGCGCGCAGGCTTTGCTGCTGGCCCAGCACGGCCTCCATCGCCTCGGGCAGGCGCACGAGCGCCGCCAGCAACGCGTCCTGCGCGCGCTGGTCGTCACACCCGATCGCGTCGGCAAGCGCAAAGCCCAGCAAGAAGCCGGCGGCGATCTGGCTGTAGAAGGCCTTCGTCGACGCCACGCTCATCTCGATGTCGCGGCCGTCGGACGTGTACAGGACGCCGTCGGCTTTGTGCGTGATGTCGCTGTTGCGCCGGTTGACGATCGCGATCACCGCCGCCGAGCGCGCGCGCGCGAGGTCGACCGTGCGGTTGGTGTCGGTCGTGGTGCCCGACTGCGTGACGGCCACGATCAGCGTGTCGGACATGTTCTCCGCCAGCCCGAACGCGGACAGCTCGCTGGCGGGCTCGGCGACGACCTCGACCGGGGCCGCTGCCAGGGCCGAGCTGATCGAGGCCGCGACGCCCTTGGCGGCGACGGCGGCGGTCCCCTGGCCGACGATCACGATCCGCCGGATCTCGCCCGAGCGCAGCCGCGCGCGCAGGTCGTCGGGGATCGTGTCCGGTCCCAGCCGGACGCGCAAGTGGCCGTCGGCCTCGACGACGCGCCCGCGCAGCGTCTTGCGCATCGTGTTCGGCGACTCGGAGATCTCCTTGAGCAGGAAGTGGCGATGGCTGCCGCGGTCGATGTCGCGGGTCGTGATCTCGGTGCTGAGCAGTTCCTCGCCTGACACGGGCAGCTCCTCGCCGCCATAGCTCAGGCGGCGGATCCCGCCCAGCGTGCCCGCGCGCGCGGCATCGAGGACGACGACCTGTCCCTGGCTGCCGTCGGCGTCGCTGATCGCCTCGCCGTCCATCCGCAGGTAGGTCGACGTCATCTCGACGATGCCGTAGGGCTCACTCGCGACGACGTACGCATCCTCGGCGAGGCCGATGCACAGCGTCTGACCGCTGCCGCGCAGGCCGAGCATCAGCTTCGACGGCTCGGCGGCCGCGACGGCGGCGATCGCGACCGACCCATAGAGCTGGTCGACGGTGCGCCGAAATCCGTCCTCGCAGTCGCACCCGCTCGCGAGCTGGCGCGAGATCAGGGCCGGAATCACCTTCGCATCGGTCGTGATCGCCGCCGGAATCAGCAGCCCATGCTCGGCGACGAGCTCGCGATGGTTGTCGACGTCCCCGTTCAGCGCAGCCGCGACGTACGGCGCCGCCCCTGCGTCCGCCTCCTCGTGATTGACCGGGTGCGCGTTGGCCTCGTTGATCAGCCCGACGCTCGCCCACCGCGTGTGGCCGAGGACGAGCACCTTGGCCCCTTCGTGGTCCAGCGCCCGCCGCAGCAGCTGATCGTGCGCGATCGCATCCCTGAGGCTGCGCGT
>JBEKRJ010000415.1:0-5028 GCA_049518835.1 Solirubrobacteraceae bacterium | reverse complement strand
CGGCGCATTGTATCGCCGGGGAGAACGCCTGCACCGGCGATACAATGCGCCGCTCGCGGGGCCGGCGGGGCAGAGCCCCCCTTCGGTAGCCTCAACCGCGACGATGCGGATCTTCTCCGGGATTCAGCCGACCGGGCGCAAGCACCTCGGCAACTACATCGGCGCGATCACCCAGTATGTCGCCGGGCAGGATCGCGGCGAGGCGATCTACTGCATCGTCGACCTGCACGCGACCAGCGTGCCGTACGAGCCGGCGGGGCTGCGCGAGGCCGTCTACGACACCGCCGCGACGCTGCTGGCGGCGGGGCTCGATCCCGACCGCTGCGTGTTCTTTCGCCAGGGCGACGTGCAGGAGAACCCCGAGCTGTGCTGGCTGCTGTGCAGCGTGACCGCGTTCGGAGACCTCAACCGGATGCACCAGTTCAAGGAGAAGGCGGGCGCGCAACGCGACCTGGTGTCCGCCGGCCTGTTCCTGTATCCGGTGCTGCAGGCGGCCGACGTGTTGGCGTATCGCGCGCACGAGGTGCCGGTCGGCGACGACCAGCGCCAGCACATCGAGCTGATGCGCGACGTCGCGCAGCGCTTCAATGCCCGCTTCGGCGAGACGCTCGTCGTCCCCGAGGGACGCTATCCCGAGGTCGGCGCGCGGATCATGGACCTGCAGTATCCGGAGCGCAAGATGTCGACCACCGGCGGCAGCCCGCAAGGGACGGTGCTCGTGCTCGACGAGCCCGGCGCCGTGCTCAAGAAGTTTCGCTCGGCCGTCACCGATTCGGGCACCGAGGTCCTGCGGGGGCCCGACAAGCCTGGGGTCTCGAACCTGATCGAGATCCTCGCGGCGGTTCGCGAAATCGCGCCTGAGCAGGTCGAAAGCGAATTCGACGGGTCCGGCTACGGCGCCTTCAAGCAGGCCGTGGGGGACGCCGTGGTCGCCTACCTGACGCCGGTCCGGGAGCGCTATCGAGCGCTGCGCGCCGACGAGCTCGGGCTCGAGCGGATCCTGTCGCAGGGCGCCGACAAGGCGCGCGCGATCGCCGCGGGCACGATGCTCGACGTCCGCCGCGCGATGGGCGTCGGACCAGTCCGGTAGCGCCGCTAACGTCTGCGACGTGCGCTTGATCGACCTCGAGCTCGACCTCGACGTGTTCACGGGCCCGTTCGACCTGCTGTTGACGCTCGTCCTGCGCGAGGAGATCGATCTGCTCGAGGTCGACCTGGCCGATGTCGTGATCTCCTACATCGACCATCTGGAGCGCCGCGGCGAGCTCGACCTCGAGGCCGCGACCGAGTTCCTGGTGCTGATCGCGGCGCTGCTCGAGCTCAAGTCGCGGCTGATGCTGCCCGGCGAGGAGCCGGAGGTGATCGAGCTCGACCAGGGCGAGGCCGCCGACGAGCTGCTCGCGCGGCTGCTCGACGCGCACCGTTACCGCGCCGCGGCGTCGCACCTGCGCGAGGCGTTGGGCGAGCAGGAGCCCTACCGGTTCCGCTCGGCGCCGCTGCCGGCGTCGCTGCGACGCGCCTCGCTGCACGACGCGAGCGCCGTGTATGACGCCGGCTCGCTGGCGAAGGCGGTGGGCGGGCTGCTGAAGGTCCCCGAGGCCGTCGACGTGCGCCACATCGCCGACCCGAAGGTGACGGTCGCCGAGCGCCTCGCGCACCTGCGGGCGCTGCTGCGCGGCGGCAGCTTCACGTTCGACGAGGCGGTCGTGCGCGCGGACCGGGTGACGATCGCGACGACCCTGTACGCGGTGCTCGAGCTCTACAAGCAGGGCGAGCTGGACTGGTCCCAGCCCGAGCCGTTCGGCGAGATCACGATCGCCCCGCTGGCGCTCGCGGACAGGTTGTCGGCGTGAGCGAGCAGCTCGAGCCGACGATCGAGGCGCTGCTGTTCCTGTCGGCCGATCCGGTCGATCCCGGCGCGCTGGCCGAGGCGACCGGAGCGGAGCCGGACGAGGTCGCCGGCGCGCTGCAGCGGCTGCGCGAGCGCTACGAGTCCGAGCGTCGCGGCCTGGTCCTGCGCGAGCTCGCGGGGGGGTGGGCGCTGTCCTCGAGCCCGATCGCGGACGAGGCCGCGCGCCGGCTGTTCGCCAAGCCGCGCACGCCGCCGCTGACGCCAGCCCAGGCCGAGACGCTCGCGATCGTCGCCTACCTGCAACCCGTGTCGCGGCCGGAGATCGCGCGCATCCGCGGCGTCAACGCGGAGTCGGCGGCCTCGACGCTGCTCGAGCGGGGGGTGATCGAGGAGGGCGGCCGGTCGCAGTTCGGCGCCGTGATGTACCGCACGACGGACCTGTTCCTGCGGCTGTTCGGCCTGCGCTGCATCGACGAGCTGCCCGACGTCAGCGCCTTTGACCCGTCGCCCGGGGTCGAGGAGGAGCTACGCGAGCGGCTGCTGCGCGCCGGCGAGGCGCGCGCCGGCCAGTAGGGCGGGCGGGCGAGGCGTCGGGCCGGTCGGTCGGTGGGGCGTCAGGCGAGCGCGCCGAGCTTGGACTGCACTGCCGCGAGCACCTCGCCGGAGCGCACGAGCGCCTCCGCGCGCGCCAGCTCGGGCGCGAGGTAGCGGTCCGGTCCGGGCCCCGGCACCTGCGCGCGGATCGCGGCCAGCGCGGCGCTGGTCCCCGGACCCGGATGCAGTGGCGCGCGCAGGTCGAGCGCCCGCGCGGCGCACACGAGTTCGACCGCGAGGATCCGCGCGAGGTTGTCCAGCGCGCGGCGCAGCTTGCGCGCGGCGCCCCAGCCCATCGACACGTGGTCCTCCTGCATCGCGCTCGTCGGCAGCGAGTCGACGCTCGCGGGCGCAGCGAGCCGGCGATTCTCGGCGACCATCGCGGCTTGCGAGTAGTGGGCGAGCATCAGCCCCGAGTTGACGCCGGCGTCGGGGGCCAGGAACGGCGCCAACCCGTGCGAGCGGGCCTCGTCGAGCAGCCGGTCGGTCCGTCGCTCGGCGATCGCGCCGAGCTCGGCTGCGGCGATCGCGAGGAAGTCGCACGCGAGCGCAAGCGGCGCGCCGTGGAAGTTGCCGCACGATTCCACGCGGCCGTCGGGCAGCACCATCGGGTTGTCGATCGCGGCGCGCAGCTCCGCCGCAGCGACCGTGGTGGCGTGGGCGAGCGTGTCGCGGACGGCGCCGGCCACCTGCGGCGCGCAGCGCAGCGAGTACGCATCCTGGACCCGGGGATCGCCCTCGCGATGGCTGGCGACGATCTCGGAGCCGGCCAGCAGCGCCCGCAGGTTCGCGGCGCTGTCGGCCTGGCCCGGCTGGGGGCGCAGCGCCACGAGGTCCGCCGCGAACGCGCGGTCGGTCCCCAGCAGCGCTTCGACGGACATCGCCGCGGCGACGTCGGCGACGCGCAGCAGCGCGCCGAGGTCCTCGCACGCCAGCACGAGCATGCCGAGGATCCCGTCGGTGCCGTTGATCAGCGCGAGCCCCTCCTTGGCGGTCAGCACCACCGGCTCGATCCCGGCGCCGGCGAGCGCCTGGGCCGCGGGACGGCGGACGCCGTCGGCGCAGTCCAGCTCGCCTTCCCCGATCAGCGCCAGCGCGCAGTGCGCGAGCGGTGCGAGGTCGCCGCTGGCGCCGAGCGACCCGTGCTCGGGGACGACCGGCGTGAGCCCCGCCGCCAGCAGCGCCAGCAGCGTCTCGGCGAGCACCGGCCGCGCCCCCGAGCAGCCGGCCGCGAGCGTCCGTGCGCGCAGCAGCATCATCGCGCGCACCACCTCGCGCTCCACCGCGGGGCCCATCCCGGCGGCGTGCGAGCGGATCAGCGCGCGCTGCAGCTCCTCGCGCCGGCGGGCGGGGATCCGAACCGTCGCGAGCGACCCGAAGCCGGTGCAGACCCCGTACGCCGGCTGCGCGGAGTCCGCCAGCGCGGCGACGACGGCGGCGCTGCGCAGCATCGCCGCGCGGGCCTGCGCCCCGAGGACGGCGCGGGCGCCGTGGCGCGCGACCGCGACCACGTCGGCCGCCGCGAGCCCGTCAGCGGTGAGCGTGACGTCGTTGATGGGGGCGAGTATCACGCACGCGTCGCTTGCCGCGCCGCGCGACGTGCAGCACCGTGCCGTCCGAGGTGATCAGCGGATACGCCGGTCCGGTCACCTTGTCGGTGGCGTTGTCGACGAGCATCACCGCGTACGCCGGCCAGTACGCGGCCGTCGGCGGCGCGCCGGGGACGCAGGCCCCACCGGACTCGCCGGGGTTGCTGGTCCACAGGAAGGCGTCGGCCCACAGGTAGCCGGTGCTCGTCGTCAGCGGACCGAGGCCGCGGCCGGGCGGGTTGCACAGGACCTCGTTGCCGTCGCGGGCCCGATCGCGGGGGATCAGCGGCCCCCGTCCGCCTTCGCCGGTGTTGACGACGAAGTGCACGCCGCCCAGGGCGCGGGCGATGCGCTGGCCGTAGTACAGCTCCGAGGTCGTCCAGTCGAAGTGCGTGCTGTTGAGGAAGAAGCCCTGCGCTTGGGCGACGTCGGCCTGCGCGAGCATGCGCGCGGTCTGGCGCCAGGGCACCGCGTCCGCGGAGCCCCCGTCGAGGTACACCACCAGGTGCGGGTCGCGCTCGAGCACGCCGACCGCGTACGCGAGCTCGTCGGACAGGCGGACGTTCAGGCCTTGGGGCGACAGGCAGCCGGAGGTGATCAGCGAGTCCATCTCGAGGAACAGCACCGCGCGGAAGTTGCCGATCCCAGACGCCAGCCCCGAGATCCAGCTCTGATAGGCCGCGACCGCCGCCGGCGGGTCTGACCAGCCGCCGCAGTGGCCGTCAACGAGGTAGTACGTCGAGATCAGCGGCACCGTGCCGGGGTCGCTCACGGCCGCGTCGAGCAGGTAGTGCGAGACGACGCCGGCGATGTCGGGGCCGTTGGCCGGCGAGAACCGATACGTCCCCGGCTGCCCGGCGATCACCCCGAGCGCCTGCGCCCAGGCGGGGTTGCTCTGGGCGTACTGCGCCTGCGCCTGCCCCGCCGGCGACTGCGCGCCGGCGACGTAGAACTGCGCGCCCTGGAGTACGTCGCCGGCGGTCGGCGCCGGCG
>JBEKRJ010000414.1:0-5039 GCA_049518835.1 Solirubrobacteraceae bacterium | reverse complement strand
GAGCTACCGCTTTCATCAGCAGATCCTGAGGCACGCTGTCGAAAAAGGAGCGGATGTCAAGATCTAACACCCAATCCTGGTTCCAGCAGCGTTGGCGTGTCACAGCCAGCGCGTCATGGGTGCTACGCCCAGGACGATAGCCGTAACTGTCGGGATGGAAGATCAGCTCAAGCTCCCCTTCCAACCACATCGCCACCGCGGTCTGGGCTACTCGGTCAGCCGTCGTCGGCACTCCGAGCATCCTGACCCCGGTCCCGTGATCCTTCGGTATCTCAACCGCGCGCACCGGCGAGGGCATATAGCTGCCCGCGCTCATCCTGTTCCAGAGCTTGTAGAGGTTATCCCCTTCACGGCTCTCGAACTCGGTGATGCTGACGCGATCCACGCCCGGCGCTCCGTCGTTGGCCCGGACCTTCTTCCACGCCTCATAAACAAGGCGCTTGGGGATCTCAAACGACTTCACCTTCGGGTTTGCTCGGCCCATCAACTCCTCCCCGACCAGCGGGTTGGCGTCCGGGTGAGCTGGCCTGCCCGGCCCCTTCGCTCCAGCCCCATTACAGGACCTTCAACGCTACTACGAGCCGGTCCTGCCCCTGTGCCTTGCGGTACTCTGCCCCAGACGGTTTCTGTCGCCCAGGGTCCTCCCTCTCGCGGCCAACGGGCAACCAGCCCCCGATGCGATCCGGCCGACGGTATCGAGACGCAGGTTCTCCTGTTCTATGCCAGCGCCCACGACGAGCTCACGCACCTTAACACCGAGCACCACCAGAGCGACACGCAGGCCGCCCTCTGGCTACACCACACCCAATCGCGTGATGCTCTCCCGGGGTATGCACCAACCCCGTGTCGAAGCTCGAGGAGCTCCAGCCCGGCCTGCGTCTCGCCGGCGCCGTCGTACCATTCGAGCTCAGTGGAGTGGATCCGCCACGGATGCGCCGGGTCCACTCCGGGGGGATGATGCTGAGGTGCACCCGGGGGCGTCAGCCTGACAGCCTGTAGTAGCAACGGTGCGGATTTGTACGTTTAGAAGCTTCTATCTATGTCAAGCTCTTCTATGTCAAGCCCCTTCTTGTGAGATGGTGGCGCGCGGCCGCCGATCGCCGTCAAGGGGGTGCCGCTACGCGGCTCGCTTTGCTCGGCCCTGTCGGGCCACCCTTGACTGCGCGGCGCCCGCGCGGGGTTGGGCAGCGAGGAGGGGCTGGGCGGGGAGTGAGGCCAGGTCATGGATCATCCGGCGGTGGATCACGTCTGAGAGGTGTCGCTTGAGGATCCGGCGGGCCTCCTTCTTGGTGTGTTGTCCGTTGGCGCGCGCGTCGGCGTAGATCTTCTTGGCGCGTGGCTCGCAGCGCAGCTGCGTGACGGCCATCCGGTGAAGGATCGCGTTGACGCGACGGTTGGCGCCGGGGTCATAGCGGTGGCGGACGGGCTCGCCGGGTCCTTCGGCGGTCGACGCGGCCAAAGGCGCGGAGGCGTTAAAGCGCGCGAACCCGCCTTCGGTGCACCGGCGCGGGTCGCCGACTTCGACTAGCAGCTGCGCGACTGACGCGGTCGACAGTCCGCCCAGCTGGCCCAGCGTCGAGCTTGTCTGTGACACGAGCTCGGCGAGCTGGCGGGTGATCTGGCGCTCTTGCGCGTCGAGCTCGGCGATCTGGACGCGGTAGCCGGTCAAGATCCGCACCCGTGCTGCGGCCGGCGGCGTGAGGCGCCGGCGAGCGCTAACGCGGGGTAGCGCGGCCAGCCGCGGGCGTACCCGCTTTACGCTGGGTAGCCGCTCGACGAGCTCGCGCGGCAGCCTTCTGACTCGGTCAGCAGATGCTGGCGGCGGTTGATCACCGAGCTGCGCGCCGTCCACCAGATCGCGAGCAGCTCTGTCTGGGGATCGGGGGCCGGCGTCCTGGCCTGCGCGTTTGAACGCTTTGGGCAGCAGGGGATATGCGAGTGTTTCGCGTGCGATCCGCTCGGAGTCCAGCGTGTCTGACTTGCCGCGCTGGCGCGCGCGGTCGTGCTGGGCGGTGCGGTTCGGGCACACGTCGCGCACGTTATAGCCGCGGCCAACGAGGAAGATCGCGGTGTGGCGCCCCCAGGCCGAGGCGCCCTCGACCCCGAAGCCCACGATCGCCGTCTGCTGCGAGCTCGAGGAACCCGACCCGCCTGCGTTCGTCACGGTCACGACCACCTGGATCGTGTGACCGACGTCTCCGGCGGCGAGCGTGTACGTGGCCGACGTAGCGCCCTCGATCGCGACGCAGTTGGCGCCCTGGCTGTCGCAGTCCTCCCACTGATTGATAGGTGTAGGACGACGGGCTGCTCGTCCACGTCCCGCTGCTGGCGGTCAACGGCTGCCCTTCGGTCGCCGTGCCCGTGATCGCTGGCGCGACCGTGTCCGAGTCGCGTCGCTCTGGTGGCTGGCGCCCGCCGCGGCTCGCTTCAAGCCGGCCAGCCCGGCGCATACGCATTCCCGAACAAGCCGATGCTGTACACCTACCGACCGCCTCGTACAACACCTGCGCGAGCGATGACTCCTTCAGCACGACATGCAGTTTGGGTGTGGCACACCCAACCTGCTACACTGATCTCGTGAAGACGATCCAGATCCGCAACGTCCCTGATGCGACCCACGCAACCTTACGCACGCGCGCGACGGCGGCCGGCGTGTCGCTCTCTGACTATGCGCTTGCTGAGCTAGAGCGGATCGCTGAGCGCCCCGCAGTCGCAGACGTGCTCCGGCGAGCGGGATCACGGGCTGGTGGTGCTGCAACCGCCGACATCGTTGCCGCCGTACGCGCCGGTCGCGATCGCGAGTGACCGTCGGTGATCGTTGTCGACACGTCCGCGGTGCTCGCTGTCGTTGCCGGGCGAACGCCTGACGGGGCGCTCGTGCAGCGCCTGATAAGCGACGGCGACCTTCACGCTCCGCATCTGATCGACATCGAGATCCTTCAAGCCCTTCGCGGTCTGGTGCGCGGCGGGAAACTCAGCCTGGACCGTGCTGACGACGCTCGCACCGACGTGGCCGACCTGACGATCACGCGATACGGCCACGAGCCTTTCGCCGGCCGGGTCTGGGCCCTGCGTGACAACCTCACGGCCTACGACGCCGTGTTCGTCGCGCTCTCCGAGACGCTTGAGGTTCCCCTCATCACCTGTGATGCGCGCTTGGCCGCCGCTCCCGGGATCGCAGTCGAGCTCTACCCACACTCGTAAGCGGCGACCAGTGCGTTCGAACGCCCGCTCGCTGACACGGGCCACTGTCCTTGGACCGACGTTCTACACTCAGCCCGCGGTTCGTGCACCGACACCAGCAGCGGATTGAGATCAGCGGCGTGTGCGCGCATCCACTCGAAGGTCCACACCTCACGTCTGCGATCTGGCTAGGCCAGACGCTATTGCCGGCTGTCATAGCCGTATGAACCGGCTGGCCCGCATCAACGACTTCTTCCCGGCAGGCCCGCCGATACCGGAGGAGCAGCAGGTCGGGGGTGGCCGCGCGATCTCGAGTCTGGAGCAGCGCCTGCGCGCACCGGAGGTGCTGTTGTTGATGGAGGTGCGTCGTACCGGCAAGACCCGCGTCGCCGTTGCTGCGCTTGACCGAATCGGCCGCGAGCGCGGCCGCGTCGCCGTTGCGACACTCACGCGGTTCGCGATCTGAGAGACGCGATGCGCTTCGTGGCGCGCCAGTGCAGTCCTCGCCACAGCGTGCACCAGTCCATCGTGTCGGTATTGAGAGGGCTCGACCGGACATCAGCCGACGATGGTCGACTGGCCCGCCACCACGCTGAGCTCACTCAACGCGGTGCTGCGAGGCAAGCTCGATCTCGGCGTGGGATCGCCTCTAGCGACACCGACGCGCTCGAGCGGCTCACCGAACGCGGCCCGCTGAATGTCGTTGGCGGCCGGATCATCCTGCCGGAGATCACGCCGGCGGATTGGCTCGGAGCCCTGCGCGACGGGTTCGCTCGTCTGGAGGTCGAGATCACCGAAACAACTCTGCAGACGCTCATCGAGCTGACCCGTGGTCATCCGTACCTGACCATGCGCCTGGCGCGCGACAGCGCACGGATCGCGGGTGAGGACCCGCGGCCGTGGGCAGCCCCTCCGGCGCGGAGTTCGGGGCTGCGCTCTACGAGCTGCGCCGCGACCCGGTGTGGACGGCTCTTCATGACGACACCGACGATTGAACGTCTTCACGCAGGCCTGCTGGCGCTGCTCGCGGAGCGGATCGAGACCGACCCATTGATTCTCGGCGCGCGGGTCGGCATGGGCAGCCCGGCCCTCGCCGCCGAGCTGTTGCGCGAGACCGCAGGCTTCATGCTCGACCCGATCGCGGCGGGCGGGGACCCCGGGCTACTGGCTCAGCAGCTGACGCAGAAGGTCATCACCCGCGTCCAGCCACTCCCGGTCACCGCGCTCGAGCACCCCGGGCACGAGCCCGAGCGCGCCCGCGTCCAGCTCGGTCGCTACTACAGCAGCGACTTCGCTCCCGCGCTGGCAGCTGCCACCGGCCCCGCGGACAGCGAATGGACGATCACGCGCGGGCTCGGACCCTCGCCCGGCAATCCGCTGCTCGCGGTCCGCGACGCCCACCTTCTGCCCTCGACGGTCCTCTAGGAGCTCCGTGAGCAGGCCAACGAGCGCATCCGCCTACTGCTGCCTACCTCGCCGGAGCACCATCTGCGGCTGCACGGCAGGGACCTGCCGTTCTACGGCCTGAGCGCGTATGTCGAGATGCCCACCCTCTCGCTTGTGAACTGGAGCACAGCGTTCGGCGCGCAGCTGCCAACAGAAGCGCTCAGCGAGCTGCTCCGCGCCACGCGATTCCGAACCGCGATCAAGCTCGAGATCCTGGAGCGCCACCTCGAGCACAACGCAGAACGTCCACTCGCGTTCGCGTTCTTCGACGCCATCGACGCACGCAACGAGCGGGCCCGCGAAGTCCTCAGCCTGGCTCGGAGCATCCACGAGCTCGCGCCCCGTCTTCTGCTCGCGCTCGCTGCGGGACAAGCGCCCTACAATCCCCGACGAGCGCAGCGACCGCGTCG
>JBEKRJ010000413.1:0-5049 GCA_049518835.1 Solirubrobacteraceae bacterium | reverse complement strand
CCGGGGCCGCTCCGGTGTGCCCACCAATCCACTTGGTCACAAGGCCCTCGTGTCCTAAGTGCGACATGCCCTCCTTGTCAAAGTTGCCGATTCCTGCGGCGTGTACGAGCGTAAGGCCGCGAGGGTGTCCGCGAGCCAGGAATGCGTCCTCGATCGCGTTTGCGACCTCGACGGCGAAGCCGGAGAGGCCAATGCCGCTCATCGCTACCGTGGCGCCATCCGGGATCTTGGCAACGGCTGCTGCAGCTGACAATAACTCGGCCATAGAAATCCCTTCTCTCACGCGCTCGATCGGGCTGCGCGCGCGGAGCATCGGGTTCTACACCTTCCGAAGCAGGACTCGTCATCTACTCGGCGGACACACACACCGTGGCAAACGCGTAGTTGGTCAGGTTCGATGATTTTCTAGAGCGCGACGACCGCAACGTGGTGGTGCTCCCGGAGAAGTCTTCGGCGTACAGCCATGCCGCTCATGTTCATGGTTGCGCTGTAGCGCGCCAGGACAACCGGGCAAAGTACTGATTTGGCCACTGTATTAAGGGGCAGGTCTTCTTGCCTGCGACGCGTGGTGGCGCGAGGCGAGCAGCCCGACCGAGCGCTCCTCGACGACGCATGGGCCTGCTGGATTCCCCGGATCAGAAGCCGTACTTACACCGATGCCACGATGTCCCCACAGGAGGATCGTAGGAAGGTGTTCCCGGATGACTAGGGAGCAAAAGATCAAACAAGCAGTCACCGAGCCATCGAGATCGAGGGCATGTGCCTCTTGTTGCAAGATCAGGTGTGAGTGGTCTGCTCGTCCCTGAAACGATGCTCGGCACGACGCGGGTGCGGGGGCGTTCGACGCCCCAATAATAGGAGGAATTGCATTATGGCAACCGTGTCTGAACCGCCGGTGCCGACGGTCCCTTCACTCGAAGCAAACAGACTCGGCGCGCGGCGCGACGTAACCAAGGCCGGTATCCCGGAGCATTAGTGGCGACCGAATGGGGGAACGCGGGTCCGCTCGCGCTCTCGGCACTCGGCGCCACCGGCCCGCCCTCGCATACTCCCGGTATTGTCGGGCGAGCCGGCGGCGCCAGCCACGCCCAGCCACTCGCCCATTCCGACCGCTAATTCTCGCGCGGACCCTCAGACCTCAGACCTCAGACGAGAACCCCACGCCGGCCAGGCGACGCTGCGGCAGCCGCACCGCTCCCAAACCACCACGACTGAGATCGCCGCTGCCGAGGCCCCAGCAACAACCGATCCGCAGGGGACTGGCACCAGGCGCGATCCAGTCCGTGCTCCATTAGCTCGGCTGCCGAAGCGAGCAAGCGAGGCGACCTGATCAGCAAAGCAGGGCTCGCGAACCGCACTTACACCTCCGCGGCGCGATCCCCGGCGCCAACAACAACCTTTCCACGCCTGGTACGCCCAGGCGGTCGCGCCGCCCCGTAGGAGGTTTGCGCCGCCGAAACGTCGGGGAGAACCGGCCTAGGATTCGAGTCGACGTTGAACGGAGGAGAGGTATTGGAACGCCGAGAGGACGACGCTGAGGCCGTTCAGGGCCACGTTCGGGTGCCGCGCGAGCAGGCGGACGTCCGGTCGCTGCGCAGCGAGCGACAAGAGGCCGAGGCCGGCGGCGAGCCGGTGGCTGGCCACGTTCGGATGCCGCGCGCGCAGGCGGACAGCCCGTCGCCGACTAGCGAAGGGCTTGAGGCCGACGCCGGGGATGAGCCGGTCGCAGGCCACGTTCGGATACCGCGCCGTAAGGGAATCGAGTAGGCCCATCGTCTGCTGGCGATCGCTTTGCTCGCCGGGAATGCTCAAGCCCGGCTTGCCGGGCTTTGGGTTGGTGGAGCCGGTAGGTCGTGGTCGGGCGCCATTTCTCTGCGGCACGGGGAGGCAGGTCCCGTGCCAGTAGCGCTCGCTCATCTAGCGGGGGGAGGGCAGGGCTAGGCTGGGACAACGTCACAGCCGCTCATCCGACGATCTCGGGGGTAACGTTGTGGTCGTCCGCGAGACACAAGGTGACGTGCCCGACCGCGACTTTGCTGGTACGTCACGTTTGGGCGACCCGCTGGCGGGCCCGTCGCGCTGATTGCGACCAACTGTCGCGCCGCCCCTCCAAGCTGGCGCACAGACATGTCAGGCACGGTCTCCAGGGTGGACGGGCCTGCCGCCGCGCTTCCGTCGTATTGGCTGGTCTTGCGGCTCAAGTCGTCCGCGGGAGCGGTGCCTGTCGGAGGGCTACGCGAACGAACGCGGTCATCGGGCCGCCGGCGCTGTGGGACTCGACGCTTGCGCAGTTCTGCTCGGCTCTCGGGCGGCACATCGCCTCCACCAGCGCCAGGCGTTCGGAGATCTTCGCGACCCCAACTGTCAACCCGAGCGGCATCCGCGACGGCCTGAATGGTCCACTTTGCGTTGGTAGTTGGTGGTTGTTGGCTTGATGTTGCCGGATCGCCCCGTCGGATCGCCCGTCAGACGACTCGGCTTTGACGGGGTGTTGATGTTCATTGTCAGCGAGCCATGTTCCCGACGAACCGTCGGATGGGCCATCGGGGTGCGCGCGCCGACTCCACGACCGTCAACCACCTCGGGCTCTCAAGGCAGGAACAGCATCCCGCCCTGCGGCTCGAACGCCGGCCCCTGCACGGTAACGGGCGTGATCGCTCCGGTATCGGGATTCAGCTGGCCGACGAAGTTCGCCGGGAACCCGGGCGTGGGGCACGTGCTCGGGGCGTTGTTCGCACCGCACGGTGTGTCGGCCACGAAGACCTGCCCCCGGGAGAAGGGTCCCGTGATCTCGTTGATTGTGTTGTGGGTGCTGTCGGTGGCGAAGATCGCGCCGTGACGGTCGGACGGCCAGACGGTGTCGTCCACCGAATCGGACAGATCCAGGACCGACAGACTCCGGTCGCGAGTGCCCGCGTCCCGGACGAAGATCTGCTGCTTGTCGCCCTGGCTCGTCAGCATGAAATCGCCGGCGAAACGCGGCGCATAGGACGGAACGTCCTCGTTGGAGTCCGGGTCGGTGAGCGCCAGGGCCGCCTTCGTGCCGTAGTGGGCGCTGTCGCGGTTGGCGACCGTCGCCGAATCTTCGTCGTAGAACAGCGGCTGGACGGTCGCGATATGCGTCGCGCTGTCGAGCATGACCCGGTAGACCGCCGGGTAGGTCGGCTGCGGGGCGCCGGCGCCGGTTGTGCCCGGAGCCGAGGCGCTGATCAGGATCATGCCGTGGTAGATCGAGATCGCGTCCGTGCCTCCGTTCGAAGGCAGGGGCTCGTTGTACGTGTCGTGGACGGCGGTCCCGCCCCGGTGCGGATTGATCTCGTATAGGCTCGAGTTCAGGTCCTCGTTGACGGTGGCGATGAGCCGACCGGTGTCGGGATCGGCGGTCAGCCCGTCGCACTTGCCCACGATGTCCCACTGGTTGACGACCTTGCCGTGCCGGTTGAGCTCGACGATCGTGCTGTCGGTATTGCCTGTCGGGCTGGGCTGCCCCTGTGGCCCGACGCCGTTCTGGAAGCCGACGAAGGTGTGGTTGTCGAGATGCGTGATGTCGTCCGGGTTCGAGACCGCCTCCCGACCGCTTGGGCCGAGATGGGTGATCGTCGCACCACTTGCGAACACGGTGTTGGCGAACTGGCCTGAGGTCCCCTGCCCGCGATGGTTCTCGCCGCGGCGGCCAGACCCGGATCGGTGGTTCCCCCTCCGCACGTGCGCGGCCGCGGGGAGGGCGCTCGCCCCGGATGCGAGCAGCGCAGCGATCGTGAAGATCGCGGCTCTCGTCACTGATCTGCTCCGTCGTGCTACGAACCGTTCGCGCATCGAACACCTCGTTTCGGCAAACGCCATGGACCTGGGCATACGCTCGTTGCCCGGTCGCCGGCCACGACACAGGAACTCGCCCGAGCCTAACGAGTCGGCGCTCGAAAATGCGACCAACTTGTGACCGTCGTGCTCCTGACCACGCGACTCCGCGGCCGCCGGCGGCGCTCGATCTCGATCTCGCCGGGTGCGGTTGGCTGCACGGTGAAGGTCGACGGTCGCCCACGAAAAGAGGGTCGTTGGTGGTGCTCCTGCGGTCCGCCCGAGGGTGGAGAAGAGTCGCCCGGAAGTTCCACCAACAGCTCCCACCAGGCGCCGATGACACCCGCCGCGCGATCGTTACCGGCGATGAATTCGCACTCCAACCAGGGGTCCGGCTGGCATGAACACCACCTCGCAGCGGTCGGGTCGGGGTGCTAACCTCAATGCTCAGATCGCGGCGCACGATCGTCGTCGTGCTATTGAGTGTCGTAATCGCGGCGATCGTGCTCGAGTTCGGCTCGTGCGCCGCCTTCGTGGTGATCTTCCGGCTGTTCTTCGACGATGTCCCCGTCGGCCCCGCACGCGAGCTCGCGTGGACGGAACAGGGAGCCGGCGCGTTACTACCCGGTGGCGGCGCGGGTGCGCTCGCGGTCGGTGGTTGGCTGCTGCAGCGACAGGCGATCCTGACCCGCCGTTCGTCACGTGGGATTACGAGGAGTACGAGGAGTGCGAGCTGGTTCGCTGACTTGGTGGATGGGATCGATAGCGCCCGCCACGCCCTGCTCTCACCGAGCTGGCGACTGATCGGCGCGGTCGGATACCTCGCGTTCGACCTCGCAGCGCTGGGGGCGTCATTCGCCGCCAGCGGACGTTCGGTGCCCGTCGCCCCGCTGGTACTTGGATACTTGATCGGATACCTGGCGAACCTGATCCCGGTCCCCGGCGGCTTTGGCGTGCTCGGAGGGGGGCTCGCCGGTGCGCTCGTCGTGTACGGTGCCCCGCTGACGCAGGCGACCGCCGCGGTCATCGTCTACCACGTGATCGCCTTCTGGATCCCGAGCCTTGGCGGCGTCGCCGGTTACGCGCTGCTGCAGCGCCGCGGCCGGAGCCGTCGAGAGCCGCTCCATCAGGTGGGTTTGGTCGAGCGACACACGACGAGCGCTACGCTCGCATCGTGACGCCCGAGGAACTCGCCAACCTCGTGCATCTGCGCCGTGCCCGCGATCTCATGGACCGCGAGTACGCCCGCCC
>JBEKRJ010000412.1:0-5053 GCA_049518835.1 Solirubrobacteraceae bacterium | reverse complement strand
ATCCGTGGCCGAGACGCTGCGCGGGCGCCGGCTCGCGGCCCGGCGTCCAGCTAGCGCACAGCGACCGGGGCCTGTCCACAACAGAACGGCCATCGCGATCAGCTCTACCGGCGCGAGCGTCAGGCTGATGACCTCTCCCTTGGCGATCCCCGACACGACGATCGCGCCGACCATGTCCCCAGCAAGAACCAGCGCGGCCGGACGGACGAGCAGCCCCGCGATCAGAAGCGCGCCTCCGGCCAGCTCGATCACGCCGATCACGATCACGAAGACCCCGGGCAAAGGCAGCCCGTGGGTCTTGAATGACGCAAGCTCGGAGGCGTGGTTCACGAACTTGCCCACACCAAACGCGACGAACACGCCACCGGCGAGCACACGGAGCGCCAGCAGGTCACGATCGGGATTCATCGATGACCGTTGGGCGAGCTCAGCAACTCGTAGGCGATCCCCGTCACGACCGCGTAGACGGTGTGATGAAACGCGTCGACCGCGATCTCCTCCTTGGGCCAGAACACGGCGGGCGGAGCGATGTCAAGCGCGGGCAGCGTCACCTGAGCGCTCCCCCACACCGCGACGCCGTGCACCGCCGTCGCCTTGCGCGGAGGCAGGCCGGCCGCGTCGAGTAGCCCGCGCACGATCCCCCAGCCGGTGCCGTAGCCCCAGTGCGAGAGGTCGTTGAAGCGCGCCTGGGCGATGGCGTCCTCGAACGAGGCGATCCCGAGCGCCTTCGCGGTCGCGCGGGCCGGCGCTGTGCTGGGCGCTCGCCCGCGCAGCTTCGCTTCAAGCGTGCTCGAGACTGTCATCGCCGCCGTGCCGGCGAAGCCGGCAACCAGGCCCTTGCCGATGCTGCTTGCCAATTTCTCAGCCTTCTTCATGAGAGAACCTCCACCGGCTCTGCTGTCGCTTCGTCGGATACCGCGGGCGCGGCTCGCGCCGCAAGCCGGTCGAACAGGTGCTCACCCACGCGTAAGGCGTTGGCCATCACGGTGAGCGCCGGGTTCACGGCGCTGCTCGACGGGAAGAAGCTCGTGTCCACGACGTACAGGTTGTCGAGGTCGTGCGCCCGGCAGTTGACGTTCAGCGCCGAGTCGCTCGGGTCTGTGCCGAAGCGCACGGTGCCGCACTGATGGGCGTTGCCCGCCAGCGGGATCCGCTGGTCCAGGATCGACCAGCTGGGGATCGCGGCGTCGTGGCAGCCGAGCGGTCCCATGAGGGCCTTGAGCTTGGCCAGGAGTCGGTTGTGGGGCTCGAGGTTGTGGTAGGTCTTGGCGACGTGGATCCGTTCCTCGCGGTCGACGGTCACGCGGTTGGCCGGGTGGGGCAGGTCCTCTGTGGTGAGCCAGAAGTCGATCGCGTGCCTAGCCATGTAGTCAAGCGCAACCCCCGGGGCGAACCAGGGTGCCCCGGCGCGCAGGATGTCCTTGTCAGACTTGCCCAGCATTTGGATGTGGCCCAGAGGGAGCTCTGAGTCCTCGGCGCCCCAGTAGAAGTCGTTGATCCCGAGCGTCTTCTGGAACTTGGTGGTGTTGAGCGTCTGCGAGAGCGCGATAACCCCGGAGTTGATGTGCGCCATGTAGTGGCGTCCGACCACATCAGAGGAGTTCGCGAGCCCCCGCGGGTGCTTGTCGCTGGCTGACCTCAGCAGCAGCGCCGCCGAGTTCGTCGCGCCGCAAGACACGACGACGACATCGGCGCTATAGCTCTCATGAACGCCGCGATGGTTGACGTGGACCTTGGTCACTGAGTGTCCGCTTGCGTCGGTCTCCAACCGCTCCACCTTCGCGTGGGTGATCAGCTCGAGGTTCTTCTGCTGAGCGAGGGCGGGACGCACACAGCGCACATGCGCGTCGGCCTTGCCATCGGCCAGGCACGGGAACCCATCGAAGCGGTCACAGCGCACACACCGGCCGGCCTCCGGGTCTGACTCGTTGAGGTCGATCCCGACGGGCAGGTGGAACGGATGGTGGCCGGCCCGCGCGAAGTCGTCTGCCAGCTGCTGGACGCGCGGCTCATGTGTTACCGCCGGATACGGGAACTCGCCTGAACGCCAGGCCTCGGTCGGATCCTCGCCCGCCTGGCCGTGCACCACGTAGAGCCTCTCCGCCTCGGCGTAGTAGGGCTCGAGATCGGAGTAGGAGATCGGCCACGCCGGCGAGATCCCACCGTAGTGCTGGACCTCGTCGAAGTCGCGCTCCCGTAGCCGGAACAGGATCGCGCCGTAGAACTTGGTGTTGCCCCCGACGAAGTACTGCTGGTGCGGCTTGTACGGGTTGCCGTCCTTGTCGTACCACAGCTCGTCGGACAGGTAGCGCTGCTTGCGGAAGATCTCGCGGCTGTTCCAGTTCTCGGGTTCGCGCGGGAGGTACCCGCCGCGCTCGAGCAGCAGGATCCGCTTGCCGGACGGCGCAAGCTTATGGGCGAGGGTGCCGCCGCCGGCGCCGGTACCGATGATGATCACGTCGTAGTGGTCGCTCATTGCAGGGCTCCTGGTTAGACAAGGGCGATCGGGGAGGTCCACGCCCCGGTCGCGCCTCGCAGCTTTGGATGGGTCAGGATCAGCGCGAAAGGGCCGCTGATGGTGTCGGCGGCGAGTCGCGTCAGAGCGAGGTTCTCGACGATGAAGATTCCATGCTCGATGTTAAGGATCTGAGGTACGCGGAACGGCCGGTCCGGGTCCTCGGCCGGAACCGGGCCGTAGCTCCAGGTGTCACAGCCTGTGAGGCCGATCTCCCGGTCGGCGAGCCATTGTGCGAGCTCGCAGCCGGGACCCGGCTCGCCCGACAGGTAGGCATCGGGATTGGCCCAATGGCGAGACCACCCGGTGTGGAACAGGACGGCGTCGCCCGGCTCTGGCTCGATTCCGGCGCAGTGCTCGGGACCGATCACCGCACCGGCTTCCAGCCTGCCGGCGTCCACCAGCCAGCCGCGGGTGACGATCTGCGGACCTGTCTCTACCCCGAGGTGGCGCACGCCCGCGGTACCCGCGAGCTCACGGACGGTGAACCCGCCGTACCCGTGGTCTCCCATCTGCAGATGGGAGAGGGCGTCGAGGTGTGTTCCGAGCTGCATCGTCCCCGACACGAGCTCGGTGATCCAGTTGACGTTGTTCTCCCCCACGCCGCCGTCCTCGTTGGCGTGGTGGGCGGTGGTCACGAGCGTCTGCTTGAAGTAGCGCCCGGGGAACACCGGGACGTTCTCGTCGAGCACATGCCCGAGGTCGTACATTCGCCCCTGCTTGACCAGCGCCAGCGCGGCCGCCCGTTTGGCGTCGTCGATCAGCGCCAGCTTGCCCAGCTCGTTGGCGGCCGCGGCGGTCATTCCGAGGACCAGGGCTCGCGGAAGCTCGGGAATAGCGTCAACCCGCCGTCGACGAAGATCGTCTGACCAGTGATGTAGGCGGCATCGTCGCTCGCTAGGAAGCACGCCACCGCGCCCATCTCATCGGCGGTGCCGGCGCGGCGCATCGGGATGTGGCTCTCCACCATCTCCCGCTTGACCGGATCGTCGATCCAGGCGCGATTGATGAGGGTGACGGTCGCGCCTGGGCCGATTCCGTTGACGCGAATCCCACGAGCGGCGTACTCGAGCGCGAGTGTGCGGGTGAGGTTCTGCATGCCGCCCTTGCTGACCGAGTAGCCGAGGTAGTCGGGCTTGGGGATCAGCTGGTGGACGCTCGAGACGTTGATGATCACGCCCGGCTTGCCCTCGGCCAGGAAATGCTTGATCGCCTCCCGCGCGCACAGGAATGCGCCGCGGATGTTGACCGCGAGCACCTTGTCGAAATCGTCGCTAGAGAGCTCGTCGCTGTGGCGCGAGATCTGGATGCCGGCGTTGTTGATGAGCACGTCGAGGCCGCCCAGCTCGCTGGCCGCCTTGCCCACCATCGCGACGACCTGGTCCTCCTGCGACACGTCCCCCTGCACGAGCACATCGCGGACGCCCTCCCGCTGCACGTGGTTCACGCACGCGTGCACCTGCTGCTCGGTATCGGCCGCCTCCTCAGCGGTCCGCAGGTAGTTGATCGCGACGTTCGCGCCGTACTCGGCGAACTTGACGGCGATCGCCTGGCCGATGCCCGACGTGCCGCCGGTGACAAGCACGCCCTTGCCCTTCAAACCCGGCATCGCTTCGTGTCGTGCCGGCGTGGTCGCAGTCGCTGACATCTGTCCCTCCTGGTCGTCGGTGTGGTCGGGGTTTGGTAGCCCGAGCCGCCGACGCGTTACACGGGACTCAGATCAGCTCGAGCTCGCGGGCTCGAGCGACGGCCTGCTCTCGCGTCGAGGCCCCCAGCTTGCGGAAGATGCTGCGCGTGTGGGACTTGATCGTGTTCAGCGAGAGGTACAGCTCCGCTCCGATCTCCCGCTGCGTCAGGTCGGTCGCGAGCAGACGCAGCACTCGAAGCTCGCGCGCGCTGAGCTCCTCGACTCCAGTCACCCACCGGATCGTTCGCGGGGATCTCGGAACCGAACCGCGAAGGCGCGCCAGCAGCCGCTGGATCCTTGGTCCCGGAGTTGGACAGGACCCGACCAGCATCGCGGCCTCATCAACCTCCGCTTCAGCCACCGTGTCCAGCCCCTGGGATTGATGAACACGCGCCAGACGCAGTAGCGCGTTGGCGGTCTCGACCGGTGCCTTGCTACGCCGGCACAGGACGAGGCTGCGAGCCATCAGCATCTCGGCACGGGCGAGATCGCCGTCGCGCTCGGCCGCCAGTCCGCTCGCCAGCTCGACTCCAGCCGTCATCCAGTACTCACCCAATCCGCAGCTCTCGATCATCTGCCGACCCTGGTGCAGGCGCTTGGCAACGGCGATCAAGTCTTCTCTCTCGAAGTCCATAAGCGCGAGCAAGCCGAGCGCAACAAGCGCCACCAAGGGCAGAAGGTCTCGGCCGACATCGATCGTCTCCTCGAGGTACCGGCGCGCCTGCGCGGTTTGGTCGAGCCAGTGGGACGCGATGCCCAGGCAATTTGCCGAGATCGCTCGCCACGGGCTGTGCTCGAGCGCCAGCGCCTCCCGCGCGTACCTGACGGTCTTCTCGAAATCGCCCATCCGC
>JBEKRJ010000411.1:0-5064 GCA_049518835.1 Solirubrobacteraceae bacterium | reverse complement strand
CGGAAGGCGGCGCGAGCGAGCCGACCAGCGTCGGCGCCAGCCAGCCCCACGCCGGCGCGAGCAAGCCCGGGGCCGGCCAGCCCGACGGCGCGAGCGAGCCCGGGGCCGGCCAGCCCGACGGCGGGAGCGAGCCCGGGGCCGGCCAGCCCGACGGCGCGAGCGAGCCCGGGGCCGGCCAGCCCGACGGCGCGAGCGAGCCCAGCGCGCTTGTCGCCGCAGCGGGCGGTCCGTCCGCGAACGGCTACCCGGGGGCTCGCGGAGAGGATCCCGGCGACCAGTCAACCGACCGCGAGCCCAAGCACGCGCTCAACAACCCCGCCGTCGACCCGGATCCAACGGAATTGCCCGATCCGTACGACAAACGCGAGGATCCGCGCGGCCCTGACGCCGTCGACAGCGAGTTGTTGCGCCAGCCGTCACATTCGCCGACCGCCGCGCTGAGCACGAGCGAGCCCCACAGGTCGCAGGATCCGGAGGCGGTGCCGTCACACGCACCGCCGGGCGACAAGCTCGACGACTGACTCCATCCGGCCGCCTCGGGGGTGCCGTCGCGACGCGGGGAGCCCAGCCTCGCCGGTGTCCGTCGCGACGCCACCGCTGGCGAGCGTCACCGCGCGCGCCAAAGTTCGCGATCGTCGAACTCGGTGCTCGTCGTCGGGTTCCGATCCCTCGGGCTCGGCGGCAAGCGCAGTCCCGTCCCCGGTCCGCGGCTGGGCGGGGCAACGTGCATAGGCGGGCGGACGAGGGCACCATGGTTCGCCGACGCTTGCCGGGCTCGATTTTCGCTCGCCAGCCGATCAAAGATCAACGAACAACGAACTTACCGGATGCACCGCTATCGCGGTGACGGCAGCCCGTCGGCGAGCAGTCGCTCAGGCCCGGTGTCGGTGGCCCACACGACCGCCGCTCGGTCGACGCCGGCGGCCAGCAGCCGCTCGGTGGCGCGTGTCAGCAGCGGCGGTCGCGCCGGCGAGTGCGCGTCCGATGCGACCACGAACGGCATCCCCGAACGAACGAGCTCGAGCCCGACGCGCTCGGCTTCACGCCCGTGCGCTCCCGCCAGCGACGAGGCGTTGATCTGCAGGCACGCCCCGCGCGCAACCTGGGCGCGCAGCTGCGCGATCGGCGTTGAGCGCGAGCGCTCCGGGTGCGCGATCAGCGGCTCGAAGCCGCGCCCGCGTAGCTCGTCCGCCGCTGCGCCGAGGTCGGGCACCGTCGGCGCAAGCGGCGCCTCGAGCAGCAGCCACGGGCGATCGCGGGGCCCCTGCGCGAGCGTCCGCAGCTCGCCGTCGCTCAGCAACTCGACATCGTCTGGAGACAGCTCACCGCCGGCACGAAGCTCGAGTCCGATGCCGGCCTCCCGCAGCCTCGCCTGCAGATGCGCCATGCGATCCGCCAGCTCGGTGACGACGATGCTGCGGACGTGCGGCGTTGTGACGATCCGCCCTGTCCCGTCGGCGACCGCCAGGCGGGCGAGCGCAATCGCGCCGGCGAGATCGCGTGGCCCGTCGTCGACGCCGGGTAGCAGATGGAAGTGCAGCTCGGTGCGCACACCTTTGCCTACCCCCGGATGGGATCGCGGTTGCTCGCTGCCGCTCACGCAGCCGCGCGAGCTGCGCAAAGTCGGGCCGCGAACCAGTCAGCGCGTCGACGTCAATCCCGTGCGTAGCGGGCGACGAGGTCGCGAAGCACAGCGGCGTTGCGGACCGAATCGTCGCGATAGCAGTTGTTCATCAGCAGGTGGGTCTCGCGGGCCTCGTGCGCGAGCTGTGCGATCGGGCCGGCGAGCTCGTCGAGCTCCTGTTCTGAGTACAGGTAGCGAAAGCGCTCAGCCGCTGATCGCGTGGTCTGGCTCCACGTGCTGTCCGCGCGACCGTGGAAGCGCATCACCAGCAGGTCAGGATTCGTGACGGCCAGCACTCTTGGCAGCTGTGACGTCGCCGGCGCGTCGACGCACACGAAAATCAGCCCGTGCTCGCCGAGCATCGCGAGCGTCCGCTCACGGTCGCGCTCCCGTGCCAGCCACAGTGGTGAGCGAAACTCGACGCAGATCCGGTAGTCCCGGATGTGATCTCGGAGCGCTTGCACCTCGGCGCGGTGATCACGGCGGGGTCCGAACCACGGCGGGTACTGGAACAGGACGCAGCCGAGCTTGCCCGCCTCGTGCAGCGGCCGCAGCGCAGCCTCGAACCGCCTCCAGGCTTCTGCGAGCGCATCCGGCTCGAGGTGGTGTGCGTAGAGGTTGCGCTTCTCGGCAATCTCGGGCGCGAGGTCGTCGCGCAGGTCACGCCACAGGCTGCGCGGTCGCGTCGGATGCCCGGTCAACAGCGAGTACGCCTTGACGTCGAATCGAAACCCGGCGGGCGTCCGCTGGGCCCACACGCGCGCCTGCTCGACAGACGGCGGCGCGTAATAGGTGGAGTCGACCTCGGCAAGCGGAAACTGCGAGGCGTAGAACCGCAGCCGCTCCTCAGCGCTCATCGTCCGTCGCGGGTACCAGTCCGCGTCCTGGACGAGCGTGCGGTCGGTCCACGAGCAGCTGCCGCTCAACACGGCATGGTCGCCGAGCTCGACGACCCGGCCGAGTTCCGTCTCCGGGCCGGTCAGCTCGGTCATGCGACGCGTTTACCCGTTTGATCGGCCCGGGTAGCCGGTCGACATGAGCGCTAACAAGACAGACCCCAATCGCCTTGCCGACCGCTTCGAGCGCGAGGCCGACGAGCTCGAGGAGCAAAGCGAACGACTGCACGCACGCACGGCCTCGGTCCGCGAGGACTGGGAGCGCAAGCGCGCCGACGCAGACGTGCCGGGTGCGCCGCCGCGACGGGGTGAGGAGGCGCAGCGGCCGCAAAGCGAACAGCGGACCGACGGAGACGAGCCGCGCAGTGACGCGGGCGAGCCGTGACGAATGCGACGCAGGAAGCGTCGAGCAGGTTCGCCGAATGCTCCTCGTGCTGAGCGCATGATGCCTCCGTGGCCGAGCCTCGTCGCATGATGCCTCCGTGGCCGAGCCTCAGCGCATGATGCCCGTGTGGCCGAGCGAGTAGCGCCCCGGCTGCGGCCACACGCACAGCCCGTGCGGCCCTTCGCCGACCGGGATCCGGGCGCGCAGCCGCCCGGTCCGGGTGTCGATCGCGTACACCTCCGCGTTGTAGCGGCCGCTGAGCCACAGCGTGCTTCCGTCCGCCGATACGCCGCCCATGTCGGGGCTGGCCGGCTGCGGCAACTGCCAGGTTTCGAGCACGCGCCGCGTGCGGAAGCTGACGACCGAAACCGAGCCGGCGGCGCGGTTGGACACGTATAGCGTGGTCGCGTCGCGGCTTGGATACAACCCATGAGCGCCAGCGCCCGTGTGCAGGAATCCCTCGACGCGGAACGTCGAGGGATTGATCTCCCACACGCCGCCGCCGGCCTGGTCGGCGACATACAGCGTGCGTCCGTCCGGCGACAGCTTGACGTCCTGCGGAGAGCTGTTGCCGCCGGCGAGCCGCAGCGTGCGGATCACGCGCCGAGTGTTCAGGTCGACCTCGATCATTCGCCCGGCGAACTCGCAGCTGGCAAACGCGAACCGGCCGTCGGCTGAGAAGTCCATGTGATCGACCCCGGGGCACATCGGGACCGCGAGCGAGTAGATCAACCGCATCGTCCGCGGGTCGCGAAAGTCCAGTCGCTGGAGGCGCTCGGCGACCACGATCGCGTATCTGCCGTCAGGGGTGAAGTACAGGTTGTAGGGATCCTCGACCGGGATCGGGCGCCCGGGCCGGGCGGTGCGCGGGTTGATCGGCGTCAGGCTGTTGCCGGCGTCGTTGTCGACGTACAGCGTGCGCAGGTCATACGACGGCGTCACGTGTTGAGGCAGCCCCCCGGTCGGAAATTGCTCGACGACCTTGAACGTCTTCTGGCTGATGACCGTGACCGTGTTGCTGGCGCTGTTGGGGACGTACACGAGCGCCGGGTCGCCCCTCACGACCGGCGACAGGTCGCCGGCGGAGTCAGCGCTGTAGATGTTCAGCGGCGTGCCGGCACTGCGCGGCGTGCCGCGGACGCCGAGCGTCGACGTGGCCGTCGTCTGCTTGTGCGCGCTGGACCCGCACCCGACGAGCAACAGCGCGAGCACGCCAAGCAGCGCCCACGCCTGTCGGAGCGCGTAGCCGGGCAACGCGCGCTGCGTGGGATCGCGTCCGTGCATGGCGGGAGCCTGGGTTGCTGGAGTCAAAACGGCCTAAACGGAATGTGAGAATACGCTCAGGGCGCGACGGCGGCTGACCTCGCTGCTCGCGGGTTGGCTACGCTCGCGCGATCCGCAAGCCCCCTCCGACAGTCGCCCGCGGCGTGCGGGCGCTCGCACGCCGCGGGCTCGTGGCGGCCGGCGTCGTGGCGCTCGCGACCGCGGCGGCGGGCTGCGGCGGCGGCGGGACGAGCTCGACGGCGACCCGCGCCAGCCGTGTCGTCGCGCCCGCAGCCAGGCGAGTGCTCGCCGCCAGGCTCGCGTACCGGCAGCTGTTCACGCTGCCGGCTGCGGTCCAGGATCCGGCGATCGCGGCGGTGGGAGGCGGTCGCTTCGCGCTGCTCGGCGGCTTGGACGCGGCCGATGGGTCGACGGCCTCGGTCGTGCTCGCTGACCTGAAGGCCGAGCTACGCCGCGGATCGCTTCCGGGACCGCAGCACGACGCCCAGGCCGCGGTGCTCGCCGGCAAGGTGTACGTGTTCGGTGGCGGATACCTCACCGAGCTCGACCACATCCTCAGCTACGACCCTGGATCCGACGCGGTTGGCCCGGCCGGCACGCTGCCGACGGCCTCGTCGGACGTGGCGGTCGCCGCGAGCGGCGGATCGGCGTACGTCGTCGGTGGGTTTGACGGCAGCGCCTGGCTGGACACGATCCTCGCGTGGCGTTCCGGCGCGCCGGCGCGAGTCGCGGCGCGCCTGCCTGTCGGCTTGCGCTATGCGGCCGCCGCGTCCGTGGGCCGGGTGCTGCTGATCCTCGGCGGGTCGACGCCGTCGGGGGCAAGCCGCGCGATCTATCGCTTTGATCCGGCTGCCGGGACCGTACAGCGGATCGGG
>JBEKRJ010000410.1:0-5065 GCA_049518835.1 Solirubrobacteraceae bacterium | reverse complement strand
GACCGTCGGGCTGCTCCCAGGGGCCGATCGCACGGGCGCCAACGAGTGGCTCACGGTCTCGATCCCGACCGGGCTCGGCGAGCTGCGCAACGGGCTCGTCGTGCGCGCGGCCGATGTCGTGATCGCGGTCGGCGGCGCGTACGGCACGCTGTCGGAGATCGCGCTCGCGCTCCGGGCCGGCGTGCCCGTGATCGGCCTGCAGACGTGGCAGATCGAGGGCGTGCAGGCGGTCGGGTCGCCGCACGTGGCGGTGGCGCGGGCGCTCGAGCTGGCGCCGTGATCCCGTGGGGCCGTAGCAGGTTGTGCTCGGGGTTTGGGCTGTACGGCCGGCGCGCGGCGTGACGCCCGGGGCGACGCCGCAGGGAAAGCGCGTTCGCCCGATTCGCCGGCGCGGGGCGCTGGGTGGCGCCCGGCCGAGCTCGTAGACTCGGCCGATGGCCTCGTTCAAGCCCGCGTACCTGATCCACGGCGACGACCACGGCCGGATCGCCGAGCGTCGCGCCCGCCTGCGGGCGTTGGCGGAGGCGCAGAGCGGCGCGCAGGGGATCGAGCTGTTCGAGGGCGAGCGAGCGACCGCCGATGCGGTCGCCGGCGCGCTCAGCGCGATGACGCTCGCGCTCGGTCGCCGGTTCATCGTCGTGGACGGGGTCGAGCGCTGGAAGGACAAGGAGCTCGACGCGCTCGAGCACGCGCTGAAGGCGATCTCACCCGACACCACGGTCGCGTTCTTCGCCCGCGAGGATGGCCGCGCGAAGGCGCCCAAGCGGCTGCACGAGGCGGTCCGCAAGGCCGGCGGCGACATCAGCACGGAGGAGGCCGTCAAGCCTTGGGAGCTGCCCAAGTGGGTGATCGCGCGCGCCCGCGAGCACGGCCTGCGGCTCGAGCCCGACGCGGCCCGGGCGCTGATCGGCCACGTCGGCGATCGCCAGCAGCGGCTGCTGCGCGAGCTCGAGAAGCTGGCGCTCGAGGTCGCGCCCGGGACCCAGCTGCACGCCGCCGAGCTCGAGGCGTTGACGGCGCCCTCGGCCGAGCGCCGCGCCTGGTCGCTCGCGGACGCGCTCGTCGGTGGCGATCCGCGCGCCGCGACGCGTATCTACCTCGCGCTGCGCGCGCAGGGCGAGCGGGTCCCCGGGCTGCTGTACTGGATGACACAGCGGCTGCGCGCCGCGCATGAGATCGCTGTCGCAATCGAAGCCGGCGAGCCGGTCGCGAAGGTCAAGCGCGGGCTGCGGATGCCGTCGCGCGCCGCCGACCGGCTGATCGAGGACGCGCGCGCCACGGGGTCCGAGAAGCTGCGGGCGGCGATCGTCGAGCTCGCCGAGCTCGAGCTGGCCTCGCGCGGCGGTGGCGCGGGTGGCGCCGGCGAGGACACCGTCGCGCTGCGCGCGCTGCAGCGGATTGCCGGCTAGCGCGCCCTCCGAGAGGGGACTGCGGACTGCGCCGGCGTCTACGCGCTGCCGCGACGCACGCGCGCCGCGCGAGACTTCTTGCGCGCACCGGTGTTGCGGTGCAGCGCGCCGCGCTTGACGGCTTTGTCGATCGTCTGCACGAGCGTCCGGTGCTCAGCGTCGACGACCGACGTATCGCCACCCGCCACCGCCCGCTCGAGCCGCCGGAAGTAGGTCTTGATCTTCGACGTGTAGCGGCGGTTCTCGAGCCGTTCGCGCTCGGCGCGGACGATCCGCTTCTTCTGTGAGTGGATGTTGGCCATCGTGAATGAACGCACACTGCAACGACGGCAGTGTCGCCGCAGCGGGCTCGTACTATAGCCGCTCCCTTGCCAGTCGAGACGATCGCCACGGACGAGCCAACGACGTCGCCGCCACCCCGACGGCGGATCGCCGTCAGCACCGCGATCTTCGCGGTCGCGACGGCGCTGTCGCGGATCGCGGGGCTTGGGCGCGAGGTCGTGCAGGCCGCGTACTTCGCGACCTCGGCGGCGGCGTCGGCGTTCACGCTCGCGTCCCAGGTGCCGAACCTGTTCAGCAACCTGTTCTCGCAGGCGGCGCTGTCGGCGGCGTTCGTGCCGGTGTTCACCGACCTCGTCGCGCGGGGCCGCAAGCGCGAGGCGTTCCAGCTCGCCTCGACGCTGTTCTGGGTGATCCTGGTCGTGCTCGGCGTGCTGACGTTGCTGTGGATGGCGGCTGCGGGGCTGGTCGTGCCGCTGTTCACCGGGGCCCACATCCCGAACGGGTTGACGGCGGGACTGTCGCGGGTGCTGTTCCCGGTCGTGCTGCTGCTGAGCCTGACCGGGCTGCTGGTCGGGATCCTGCAGTCCTACGACGAGTTCTCGATCCCCGCGCTCGCGCCGGCGGTCTGGAACCTCGTGATCCTGGTGCTGCTGATCGGCTTGTATCACCGCTTCCACGGCGCCGACCGGATCTACTCCTACGCGATCGCGTGGCTCGTGGCGACGGTCGTGCAGCTGCTGATGGTCGGCTCTGCGCTACGGCGGATCGACTTCCGGATCGCGCTGCATGTCGACTGGCGCGACCCGCGGGTGCGCCAGGTGCTGATCCTGTTCGTCCCCGTGACGATCAGCATCGGGATCGTCAACCTCGACATCTTCCTCAACGCGGGCTTCGGATCGCTGGTCTCCACGCACGCGCCGAGCGCGATCAACAACGCGTTCCGGATCTACATGCTGCCCCAGGGGATCTTCAGCGTCGCGGTCTCGACCGTCCTGTTCCCGAGCCTCAGCCGGATGGCGGCCAGACGCGACCCGACGGGCATGCGCCGCACGCTCGCCAACGGGATCCGCCAGATCAACCTGCTGCTGATCCCGTCCGCCGCCTTGATCGCGGTGCTCGCGACGCCGATCACGCGCCTGGTCTACCAGCACGGGTCCTTTCACGCCGACTCGACGCGGCTGGTGTCGTCGGCGCTGTTCTGGTTTGCCTTCAGCCTCCCGTTCGCGGGCGTGAACCTGCTGCTGACGCGCACGTTCTTCGCGCTGCAGCTGCCCTGGATCCCGACCCGGCTGGCGGCGATGAACATGGTCGTCGACGCGATCGTCAGCATCGCGCTGTACAAGCCGCTCGGCATCGCCGGCCTGGTGATCGGCACCGGCGTGGCCAACGTCGTGATGACGGGCCTGCAGCTACACCGCCTGTGGGTCGGCTTCAACCACCGGCTCGAGGGCGCGCACACGCTGATGATCACGGTCCGGATCCTGGGCGCGACCGCGATCATGACCGCCGTCGCGTTCGGGTTGTGGACGGGCCTCGACCGGGTGCTCGGCCGCTCGCTGCCGGGTCAGATCATCTCGGTCGGGATCGCCTGCGCGGCCGCGTGCGCGCTGTACGCAAGGCTCGTGCTCGCGATGCGGATCCCCGAGGCGCGCCAGATCGAGGCGCTGCTGGCGAGCCGTCTGCGCGGGCGCGCGGTAGGCTCACAGCGATGAGCGGTCTGTACGCGCGTCACTTCTCCGATCCGCGCCGCGAGCGCGCGTTCCTGAGCGCGGTCGGCTTCACGACCGCATTTGCGACCGCGCGCGCGGTCACGCACTCGATCCGCGCCGGCGTCGGCCCGTTTCACAACATCAGCGAGGGCGGCCGCCACATCCACCACAGCACGTTCGGCATCTTCGGCCTGCTTCTGTGCGGCTACGTGTGGACCTACCAGTGGGCGATCGGAACCCATCGGCGCCGCCGCTGGGCGTCGCGGATCAGCGCCACGACGTACGGGATCGCGTCCGCGCTGACGCTCGACGAGTTCGCCCTGTGGCTCGACCTCAACGACGACTACTGGGACAAGCAGGGGCGCAAGTCGATCGATGCTGTGGCGCTGTTCGGCGGCGTGCTGACGGCGGGCGTCGCGGGGCGGGGGGCGCTGAAGGAGCTCGGGCTGCTGCCCGACTGGCTCGCCAAGCGCGTCTAACCAAGCGGCGCCAGCGGCCGAAATATCCTTGTAGAGATGGCCGACCAGGCCCACATCCGCAACTTCTCGATCATCGCCCACATCGACCACGGCAAGTCGACGCTGGCCGACCGGATCCTCGAGCTGACCCACACCGTCGACCCGCGCTCGATGCGCGCCCAACTGCTGGACTCGATGGACCTCGAGCGCGAGCGCGGGATCACGATCAAGGCCCAGGCCGTGCGCGTCTTCTACCAGTCGCCGGTCGACGGCGAGACCTATCAGCTGCACCTGATCGACACGCCCGGGCACGTCGACTTCACCTACGAGGTGTCGCGGTCGCTGGCAGCGTGCGAGGGCGCGCTGCTGGTCGTCGACGCATCCCAGGGGGTCGAGGCGCAGACGGTCGCCAACACGTACCTCGCGATCGACTCGGGACTCGAGCTGATCCCGTGCCTGAACAAGGTCGACCTGCCCGGCGCCGAGCCCGAGCGGGTCGCCGAGGAGGTCGCGGACCTGCTCGGAGAGCCCGGCGAGAGCGTGCGGCGGATCAGTGCCAAGACCGGCGAGGGAGTGGCCGAGATCCTCGACGAGCTGATCGCCCGCGTGCCGCCGCCGCACGGAAACCCGGACCGCCCGCCGCGCGCGCTGATCTTCGATTCCGAGTTCGACCAGTACCGCGGCGTGATCGCCTACATCCGCGTCGTCGACGGGACCTTCACCAAGGGCGAGGCGATCCGCGCGATGCAGGCCGGCACCGAGGCCGAGATCGACGACATCGGCTTCTTCACGCCCCAGATGACCTCCGCGCGGGCCCTGCACGCCGGCGAGGTCGGCTTCCTGATCACCGGGATCAAGGACGTGACGCGCCTGCGCGTCGGCGACACGCTGACCGCCAAGCGCAACCCCGCGCTCGAGCCGCTGCCGGGTTACCGCGAGGTCAAGCCGATGGTGTTCTGCGGCCTGTTCCCGATCAACACCGATGACTACCCCGATCTGCGCGATGCGCTCGAGAAGCTGACGCTCAACGACGCGGCCCTGTCGTGGGAGCCCGAGACCAGCGACGCGCTCGGGTTCGGGTTCCGGTGCGGCTTCCTCGGCCTCCTGCACATGGACATCGTCCGCGAGCGGCTCGAGCGCGAGTACGACCTCGAGCTGCTGGCGACGATGCCGAGCGTCGAGTACGAGGTGACGCTCACCGACGGCA
>JBEKRJ010000409.1:0-5077 GCA_049518835.1 Solirubrobacteraceae bacterium | reverse complement strand
CTAGCCGTATCGTTGGCTGTGATCTCGCACGTCTTGTAGACGTTTCCGTTGGCGTCGCGGCTGATCGCGTAGATGATCCCGGTGGGAGATGTGACCTGGACAGAGAACCCGCTGCCGCTGAAAGTGGGAAGGCTCTCATTCGTCAACGGTGTGTTGCTCGTGCCGAACAGTGGTGCCGTCGCGGTGGCGACAACCAGCCCTGACGCGACCTTAGAGCTGAACGTCGCCCCTTGGGTGTTCGGCGCCGACAGCGTTCCCTCGTAGTTCACCAGATTGGTGCAGTTGCCTGCGGTGCAGGTCGGGTAGCTGGATCCCCCGTTGTCAGTCCAGGCCGTCATCTCGGCGACCTCAGCCGTCTGGACGAGCGCCTGCGTGTTGGAATCCGTCGCCTTGTTCGTCTGGCCCAGGAAAGTCGGGATCGCCACCGCGGCGAGGATCCCGATGATGAGAATCACGACCAACAGCTCGATGAGGGTGAAGCCCTCTTCTGCAGTGGCGCGATGACGAAGACGCTGCAACATCTTGTTAGTCACTCCTTATTGAGTTTGCAAGCTGGAACGGGCCCTCCGTGACGCAATGCGGTCTTCGTCGTGCGCACGTTCCGGTCTCGCACATCGGCGGTCGCTGCCATAGCTTGAGCACCGCCCCCACTCGTGTAGACGTTTGTACGAGCGTCGGTTGGGCCGCTAAATGTCCGCTACAAGCCGGCGCGCTGAGCGTCGATTAATTCGCGCATGCGGGAAGAACTTAGCCTCGCGACGGCCGATGTCGGGTCCGAGTCGACGTTTGGATCAGGTCAACAGCGAGCCGGCGTGACCCGCGCGACCGGCGCCGGCGGGGCGCTGCGGTTTCTAACGGACGTGATCGTCGAGCTCGGGTTCGCGTCGCGCGAGCGCGTCGCCCAGGCGGTCGCGGCCGCGCGTGCGGCCGGCCGGCCGCCTGAGCAGTTGCTGCTCGAGCAGGGGGCGATCAGCCCCGAGCAGCTGAGCCGCGCGGTCGCCGAGCGGCTCGGGCTCGATTTTCTAGATCTGTCGCAGCTACGCCTCGACATGGCTGCCGCCAACCTCGTGCCGTCCGATTTCGCCAAGCGCTGCGAGCTGGTGCCCGTCGCGCGCGAGGGCGAGCGGACGCTGATCGTGGCGATGGTCGATCCGGCGAACGTGGTCGCGATCGACGACGTCGAGATCCAGACCGGCATGAACGTTCGCGCGGCGGTCGCGACGCGGGAGGACATCTTGTCGGTGATCGCGCAGATGAGCCGGCTCGACAGCACGGTCACGGTCACCGAGGAGGTCCCGGAACAGGAGGCGGAGCCGGTCGAGATCGCGGATCTCAACGAGGCGGCGACCGAGACGCCGATCGTCAAGCTCGTCAACTCGCTGCTATCGCAGGCGGTCAGTCAGGGCGCTTCGGACGTCCATTTCGAGCCAACCCCGCGCGAGATGCGCGTGCGGTTGCGGATCGACGGCGTGCTGCACGAGGTCGCGCAGATCCCCGCCCGGATGGTCCCCGGCGTGATCTCCCGGATCAAGATCATGTCCGAGCTCGATATCTCCGAGCGGCGCGTCCCCCAGGACGGCCGCTTCGCGCTGACGCTCGACGGCATCCCGATCGACATCCGCGTCGTGACGCTGCCCAGCGTGCACGGCGAGTCCGCCGTAATGCGGGTGCTGGACCGCTCCAAGGCGCTGATCGAGCTCGCGCGGCTGGGGCTGGAGGAGTCGGTACGCGCGCGCTTCGAGGCCGGGATCCACGGTTCGCACGGCTCGGTGCTGGTCACGGGCCCGACCGGCTCGGGCAAGTCGACGACGCTGTACGCGGCGCTGAACACACTCAACACGCCCGACAAGAACATCATCACGATCGAGGATCCGGTCGAGTACCAGCTGGCGGGTGTCACGCAGATTCACGTCAATCCGCGCTCGGGCGTGACGTTCGCGAGTGGGCTGCGCTCGATGATGCGCGCCGACCCGGACATCATCATGGTCGGCGAGATCCGCGACCGGGAAACCGCGCAGATCGCGATCGAGGCGGCGCTGACCGGCCACCTGGTGCTGTCGACGCTGCACACCAACAATGCGCCGGGGGCGATCACGCGCCTGATGGAGATGGGCATCGAGCCGTTCCTGGTCGCTTCGTCGGTCCGCTGCGTGGTCGGGCAGCGGCTCGCGCGCGTGCTGTGCCCAGGCTGCAAGCGGCGCGTGATGCTCGAGGCGAGCGTCGTGCGCGACGCCGGCTTTGCCACGCACTATGACGTCGAGGCGTACGAGCCGGTCGGCTGCGCGCGCTGCGGTGGCGGGTATCGCGGCCGGCTCGGGATCTACGAGGTGATGCCGGTCAGCGACGCGATTCGCGAGCTGGTGCTGCGGCGGGCGTCGGCCGAGCAGATTGCGGAGGTGGCGCTCGCCGAGGGCATGCGCCAGTTGCGCCACGACGCGTTTCGCAAGGTGCAGCTCGGGTTGACGTCGATCGACGAGGTCGTACGCGTCCTCGGAACTTAGCGGCGCCTCAAGTAGGCGCACGCGCGTGCCGAACGTAACACTGGAAATGCCTGCCGACTTCGCCGACATCATCATTGCAGCGCTGCAGCGCGACGCCTCCGACGTGCACATCACCGCCGGCGCGCCGCCGACGATCAGGGTTCACGGGCGGCTGCAGGCGCTGGCGGACTTCCCGGTGCTCGGCGTGCAGGACACGCGCGAGATCGTCTACTCGATCATGAGCGACGGTCAGCGCCAGCAGTTCGAGACGCAGCGCCAGGTCGACTTCGGCTACTCGGTCCCGCGCACTGCGCGGATGCGCGTCAACGCGTACGTCCAACGCGGCGCGGTCGGCGCGGCGTTCCGTGTGATTCCCGCGCGCACGCTGTCGTTGCAGGAACTGGGGATGCCGGCGGCGGTCGCCGAGATGTCGACCAAGCCGCGCGGGATCGTGCTCGTCACCGGTCCGACGGGCTCGGGCAAGTCGACGACGCTGGCGGCGATGATCGACCTGATCAACTCCACCCGCGAGGAGCACATCCTCACGATCGAGGATCCAATCGAGTTCCTGCACGACCACAAGCGCTGCCTGATCAACCAGCGCGAGCTGGGCAGCGACGCGACAAGCTTCGCCGACGCCCTCCGGGCGGCGCTGCGACAGGATCCCGACGTGATCCTGGTCGGCGAGATGCGCGACCTGGAGACGATCTCGACCGCGCTGACCGCCGCCGAGACCGGACACCTCGTGCTCGCGACGCTGCACACCCAGGACGCGCCGCAGACGATCGACCGCGTGATCGACGTGTTCCCGACGAACCAGCAGGAGCAGGTGCGAACGATGCTCTCCGCTGCCCTTGAAGGTGTCGTGACCCAGCAGCTGATCCTCAACGCCGACGGCACCGGTCGCCTGGCGGCTTGCGAGGTAATGATGTGCACTCCCGCTATCAGGAACCTCATTAGGAGCAGCAAGACCCACCAGATCTATTCGCTCATGCAGACCGGAGCAACGTACGGGATGCAGACGATGGACCAGGGCCTCGCGAAGCTCGTGAAGGAAGGTCGCGTCACAGAAGCCGTGGCGTTCGACCGCTGCCGTAACGAGGACGACCTGCGACAGCACATGGCGTCCTAGGAGGGACTCGATGGCACTCACGTTCGATTACAAAGTCAGGGACCGCGCGGGCAAGCTCGTAGAAGGTCAGCTCGAAGGCGACAGCATGGCGCTCGTCGTCGGGCGACTGCGCGAGATGGGGTACCTGCCGATCTCCGTCACGCCCAAGGGCAAGGTCAGCCTTTCCACCGAGATCCACATCCCGGGGCTGACCGACAGGGTGAAGCTGGCAGAAGTGGCCGTCGCCACCCGGCAGTTGGCCACCATGATCGACTCCGGTCTGTCGGTCGTCCGCGCCCTGTCCGTGCTTTCGGGCCAGGTCGAGAACAAGGAGCTGTCGCGGGTTCTGGCCGAGGTGCGGCTCGACGTCGAGCGCGGCTCGTCGCTGTCTGCTGCGGTAGGCAAACACCCGAAGGTATTCAGCCAGCTGTTCGTGACGATGGTCCAGGCCGGAGAGGCCGGCGGAAGCCTCGACAAGGTGCTGCTCGACCTTGCGACGACCATGGAGAAGCAGGCAGCCCTGATGCGCAGCATCCGGGGAGCGATGACCTACCCGGCTGTCGTCATGGTCGTCATGTGCATCATCTTCCTCGCTCTGCTCATCTTCATCGTCCCGATTTTCAAGAACCTTTTCGCGACGTTGCACGCCACTCTGCCGACTCCGACCCTGATCATCATCCACATCTCCAACATCATCCTGAGTTGGAGGGCGATCATCGTGGTGGTGCTGATAATTGGTGCGATCATCGCGTTCAAGCAGTGGATCGCCACCGAGAAAGGCCGGGCGGTCTGGGACAGGTTCAAGTTGCGCCCGCCGATCTTCGGCCCCCTGATGCACAAGACCGCAATCGCACGGTTCAGCGGCACTCTTTCGTCTCTGGTCACCTCCGGAGTTCCGATCCTCGAGTCTCTCGACATCGTCTCTGAGACCGCCGGGAACGTGACGGTGGGGCGTGTCCTTCAGGAGGCGAAGCAAGGGGTTCGCGAAGGGCGTCCCCTGGCGGACGTCCTGAAGGAGCACGAGGACGTCATCCCGTCTCTGGTTGTGCAGATGGTCGAGGTCGGAGAGCAGACCGGTGCGCTCGACAACATGCTCCGCAAGGTCGCTGAGTTCTACGACGCCGAGGTCGAGTCAACTGTCAGTAACTTGACGTCCCTGCTCGAACCGTTGCTCACCGTGGTGATGGGTGTCGGTGTGGGTGTCATGGTCATCTCCATGTACCTGCCCATGTTCTCGTACATCAAGCACATCCCGACGAGCTGAACCATCCGAAGTCCGGCTGATTCATCCCCCCAAGATTGCTGGGCGTTCATGGTTGTCAAGCGCTTGGCGGCCCGTAGGGCTCCGCTGATCGTCACAGCGCTCGTGGTGACGAGCGGGATGGCATTCTCGTTTTTCTGGATGCCGCTCACGCAAGCCGGCTTTTACCACGGCTTCTGGCTCACACCCGGGGACATATGGACGTCCTACCGGACGGCCCACTGG